>JABMOR010000002.1 GCA_013203245.1 Candidatus Nitrosopumilus sp. | reverse complement strand
ATCTTGTTTTTCCAATAATCCAAGTTTCATTTTCCACTTTGACGTATGCATAGTCTTCTTTAGGTTGTAATCCAACCATTGCATCAGTGACAAGGGTAAATGGCATTGTAGTCCAAACTATCAAAAATGCATCTTCGTCCACTAGTTTGACTTTGTAGTACAGTGAGGGATCTTTGACTTCTTCATACCCTTGATTTACTTCTGCATGACTAAGTGATGTTTGACAACTCGGACAGTATGCAATGACAGTAAAGTCTTCTTCTAAAATATTATTTTCATATGCTTTTTTGAGCACTTGCCACTCTCTTTCAATAAATTCATCTCTAAAAGTCCAATATGCCTTTTCATGATTAAATGACATACCAAGCATCTCATCTACTTCAACCCATGTTTTGTTGAATTTTTCTACAACTTTTTTACATTCTGAAACAATTCTTTCTATTCCAAATTCTTTGATTGCTACACTTTTCCCTCCTGTAACTCCTAACTCTTTTTCAACTTGTAGTTCTACTGGGAGTCCTTGTGTGTCCCATCCTCCATTGAATACTATTTTTTTTCCTTGTAATGTGTTAAATCTATACCATAAATCTTTGATTACTCTGCCTCTAAGATGACCTGCATGTGGAATACCATTCATTGTTGGTGGACCCTCAATAAATCGAATTTTTTCACGTTCATCTGATGCAAAAATCTGTTTTTCCAAGTCAATAGTTTTGATATATTCTCTAACTTGAGATTCTATTGCCTTTGCATCAAATTTTGTAGAAAGTTCCATCTGGATTTTAAAATGTTTGTGGCATTATAAAGCTAAATTGATTTATTGAGACTTGGATTATATAATTGGGGAAACGATAATTTTTGTTGGTAAATATCCTAGTGATTGGTTCTGGTGGACGAGAACATGCATTGTCTTGGAAATTATCTCAAAGCAGTAAAGTTGATACTATTTTTACTGCTCCTGGAAATGGAGGTACACAAAACAATGTACCGATAAATGCCGATGATTTGGATGGTTTGGCTGATTTTGCTCAAAAAAATAATTGTTTTACTGTAGTTGGACCTGAAGACCCACTAGCTGCGGGAATTGTTGATAAATTTAACAAACTCGGTCTCAAAGTTTTTGGACCTTCTCAGAAAGCTGCTCAGCTTGAATCAAGTAAGATATGGGCAAAAGATTTCATGAAGCGAAATGAAATTCCGTCTGCCCGTTTTGAAATATTTGATAATGCTCAAAAAGCTCAAGAATATGTGGAATCTCTTGATTACAATGTAGTTGTAAAGGCTGATGGGCTTGCGGCAGGAAAAGGCGTCATTGTATGCAATAGTAATGACGAGGCAATATCTGCGATTCAAACAATTTTGGTAAAAAAAACGTTTGGTGATGCGGGAAATAGAATAATTGTTGAGGAACGAATTGATGGAATTGAAGCATCTTACATTGCTCTTTCTGATGGGGATGTTGCTATACCTATGGCTACCAGTCAAGATCACAAAAGAATTTTTGATAATGATGAAGGGCCAAACACTGGTGGAATGGGTGCCTATTCTCCAACTGCAATTATTGATGATAACTTGACTAAGATAATTCAAGAAGAAATTATTGAAAAAACAATCCATGCTATGAAAAAAGAGGGAATTGTTTTCAAGGGATTTTTGTATGCTGGTATAATGATTAGAGATGGAAAACCATTTGTTTTAGAATATAATGTTCGAATGGGTGATCCTGAATGCCAACCGATTACAATGAGGATGGATTTCGATTTGTATGATTATCTTGTAGCTAGTGTTGATGGAACTTTGTCTTCCTTACCTCCTGCTTCTTGGAAATTACAATCTGCAGTATGTGTTGTATTGGCATCAAAGGGATATCCTGAATCTTATTCTAAAAATGATGAAATAACTGGATTTGATTCTATTTCTAATGGGGCAATTGTTTTCCATGCTGGTACAAAAAAATCTGGAGAAAAGATTCTTTCAAATGGTGGACGTGTGTTGGGTGTAACTGCATTAGGTGATAGTTTAGAATCTGCAATTACAAATGTATATTCTGCAATTGAAAAAATCACTTGGTCTCAGAAATATAATCGAACTGATATTGGCAAAAAAGGCCTTTCTTATCTTTGAGTTTGTATTGTTTTATCTTCTGTAATAATCCAATCCATTAGTATATCGTGTTCTGATTTTGGAATTTTTTTAATGATTTGTTTTTCTAGTGTAAGGGCGATTGTTGTAATCTTGTTTTCTGCCAAAAACTTGTCATAGAATCCATGACCGTATCCTAATCTGACTCCAGTAACATCTATCCCTACAGTTGGCACTAAAATTACATCTAGATTGTTATCTGTTGGACAGTCATCTTTGGGCTCCATAATCTCAAAACTACCTCGTTCTAGGCTTGAAAAACTGACAATTTTCCTAAATTCCATGTGGTCTCCTATCACTTTTGGCAAAAAGACTTCTTTGTCTTCACTGAGTAATTCTTGAATTATGTCTTGAGTGAATATTTCACTTCCTATTGGATAGTATGCCCCAATTTTTTGTGCATCTTTAAATGCATAAATTTTCTTTAATTTTTTCTGAATATTTCCACTTGCAATTTTTAATAAATCGTGAGATGTGTTATCTCTTGTTCCCAAAAGGCGATTTCGCAATGATTCTTTTTCGGGATTTTTATCCAATTTGACTACCTAATGATGCCGCTGTGATTGTATTTTTTAATAACATTGCAACTGTCATGGGTCCTACTCCTCCAGGAACTGGTGTTGCAAATGATGCTTTCTGAATTATACTGTCATAATCTGAATCCCCTACTAATTTTTCTTGAAATCTTGAAATTGCAACATCTATTACAATTGCTCCCTCTTTGATCATATCTGATGTTAATGTGAATTTGTTTCTGTCACCTACTGCAGTGATGATGATATCTGCATCTTGACATAACTGAGTTAAATTTTTAGTTTTAGAGTGGCATGTCAATACAGTGGCGTTTTTTTCTAATAACAAATGATACAGTGGCTTTCCTACTAAATTACTTCTGTTAATTAATACAACATTTTTTCCTTCCAAATCAATTCCATGATAATCAAACATCTCCATTACCCCTGATGGTGTACATGCAACCAGTACTGCTTTTTTCATAGCAAGTAATCCTACATTATGTGGGGTTAGACCATCCACATCTTTTATCGGTGATATTCTTGATATTATTGCAAATTCATCTAGTTGTTTTGGTAATGGTAATTGGACTAGAATGCCGTGAACTGATTTGTCTGCATTTAATTCATCAATAATTTTGGCTAATTCTGTTTGTGTTATGTTTGCATCAAGTTTATGGTCTTTTGTTGCAATTCCTACTTCTTCACATGCCAGGTGCTTGTTTTTTACATATGTGGCAGAAGCTGGATTATCTCCAATTAACACTGTGGCTAAACAGGGAGCGATGCCTTGATTTTTCAACTCTTCTACTGCTTTTTTGACTCTATCTTTGACTGACTGGGCAATAATTTTACCGTCTATTCTAACTCCCACCATGAACTTTTTTTTGATTTGTAGATATTTAATCCTTAGAATTCTAAGATGAAAATCAAGGAAAAGAAATTAAGTGGTTACTTTTCTAGTCATATCATGTTTGTAATGATTGCAGATATTCAACTGAAAGATGGTGTTGAAGAGGACTTCAAAAGTTGGTTTGCTGAATCAAACAAAGTATTATGTAACTTTCCTGGATTTATCTCAAGAAAATTCTTAAAATCATCTGATGGCAGTTATAGAATTCTTGTAGAACATGAAAGCAAAGAGACTTTTGTCAAAATGCACCAAAGTCCTGAACATGAAAAAATTCATCCAACTGGACATTCTTTCATGAGTGCTGATCCTCAAAGAAAAACATACACAGTAGCTGCTGAGTGACTTTGAAGCTAGAGTATGATTTAGATACATAT
>JABMOR010000020.1 GCA_013203245.1 Candidatus Nitrosopumilus sp. | reverse complement strand
ATCTAAAGGAAATGATTCTAATTTATTTAATGAAAATAACAAAACACAATCTGCAACTTTGTTTCCCACTCCTGGAATTAGACAAATTTCATCTTTAGCGTCTTGATAACTAGATTTTTTCAAGTATTCAAAATTGATTTTTTCCAAGGCTGTTCTGTTTGCCGCTTCTTTGATGAATCTGGCACGATATCCGACCCCGCAGCTTTTAATTTCATTAATGGATGCGTTTGCAAGTTTCTCTGGTTTGGGGAATAAAAAAAATTCCTGATTGTCAAATTTTGCTTTAACCCCGAACTTTTTTGACATTTTTTCCAAACTGCTTTTTATTTTCTGAATGTTGGAGTTTGATGATATGATAAATGAAATTAAGCATTGAAACGGATCCTGCTCTAATATTCTTAGTCCTGCATACTGCTTTACGGCCTTTTTTGTTATGCTGTCTTTTGAAATTGATTTTATGATTTTATCAATGTTGTCTCTTTTTCTGAAAAAATCTGTTTTGATGTTTTGATACGATCCTATGTTCCCGGAACCATCTATCTTTAGAATGTCTTGCCCATCTACGCCGTACCAGTAACTGCCGTTTTTTCTCCAAAGAAATACCTGGCCGCTGTTAATTGAGTTTTCAACGTTTATTGTACTGTTATTTTGCATCTCAGACAGTTATTTCATCGTTAACTGCTGGTGCGTGTGTTTCAAAACCGAACTTTTCGTGAATTTCTTGTGCAAACATCTTACATGATTCAGAATCCCCGTGCACGGTCCACACCTTTGGATTCCCTTTTATTTTTTTAATCATGTCAAACAATTCTTTTTTGTCTGCATGTCCTGAAAATTGAAATTGTTTAACTTCTGCTTGAACCTTAAGATCTTTACCTCTGGCTGAAACCATTCCTGTATCTAGTAATTTTTTACCTGGTGTGCCTTCTCCTTGATATGATACTAGGGCTATTCCATTTTTATTGTTAAAAGATAATTCCTGCAAATAATACACTGCGTTTCCTCCAACTAACATACCAGCTGGAGATATTACGACACAAGGTTCACCCATTGCACGTTTTCTTTCTGCATGTTCTCTTATTGCAGTTGCACTCTTGATTGCTTCAGAAAATACTTTGGGATCTCTTAGGTATTCTGGATGTTTAAACATTATTTCATTTACTTTTAGTGCCATTCCGTCCATTATGATTTTGTGTTTGAAATTGGCCGCTCTTAAAATACAAGCAATCTCTTGAGAGCGTTCAACTGAAAATGATGGGATGAATAATATTCCTTTTCTATCCATTACTTCATTTGCAAATTCTATCAATTCAGTTTCTGATTCTATTCTTGGCTTTTGCTCTGTTTTTGCATAAGTACTCTCAGTAATCAGCATATCAATTTCCCCTATGTCCATATCCATCTCTCGAAGCATTCTTGAGCCGTTTGTCTTAATATCGCCTGTATAGAATAATCGTTTTCCCTCTGACTCTACTAATACAGTACTTCCACCAATTACATGTCCTGACTCTCTGAATTCAAAAGTTGCATTTCCTTTGGTTACTTTTTGTTTATATCCTATCTCTTTGGCGTTTTTCATCATATTATTTAATTCAGGTAAATCAAATGGATGTGCATTTTTTTCAATTTTTAACATATCATTGATTAATAATTTTGAAAGATCAAATGTTGGGGGTGTGGCATAAACGTCTGTATTTCCACTTACAAAAAGTGATGGGACATTACCTGAATGATCTAAATGGGCATGAGTGATAATAATCGCATCCAAATCTTTAGGTTTTACATGTAGAGGATATTGTGGTGGTGAGCCTCTTCTCCCAAACATTACCCCATAATCAAGTAATAATTTCGTTCCATTACAATTAACCAAAAAACCCGATCTGCCAACTTCATTTGCAGCTCCTAAAACTTTAACATCCAAGAATTAAAATGAATTTTTATCTACGTTAAAACCTTCTTAGGGTCGATCCGATCATTATGCCTGTCATGGAATCTACAAAAGCTTTAATTAGTGTAAGCTAAGATTCGTTTCTCATGGGACGAACCTATGACGAATGGATAGCTCAACAAGATCAAGCTGTCGTAGCAAAAACTCGTGCAGGCGATGAAGGAAATAAAGTACTTCTAAACCAAATTAACTGGATCTGGGTTAACAATCTGATGAATAAAAAAGCAGACCTTAATCCATCTTCAGCAGAACTACTTGACTGGGTAACTTCTGGTCAAATAGATGCAATGAGAAAATAAACGTGCACTTCACGTTATCTTTTTGTTTTTTAAATTTCCTAATCTAATTTCTGCGCATGAATTTTTACTCGATCATTTTCATAACAGGGTTATGAATTTCAATCATGGTTTAAATAGTCACCAATCAATCTTAACATTGTAATGCCAATAGCAATACTTCCAGACATTGATGAACAAAGATGTATCGGATGTGCACTATGTGTAGAAATCTGTACAACTCTTGGTCCTGATGTCCTTAGAGTCAAACCTGTTGAAGGCTGGAAGAGAGGTAAAGCATTTGTTTTCTACCCAGAAAGATGTATTTCTGATGGTGCATGCATAGGTGTATGTCCAACAAAATCAATCTTTTGGATGAGACCAATGAATTACACAGCTGGACAACCAGTACCTCTTCACAAAAACGGTATCTTCATTAAAGGTTGGGCTGAAGACGCCGCTCTATAAGCAGCATCTTTTAGCACATTCTTTTTTCTTATTTTTAATTACACAAAAGATTTTACCTTGATGTTTTTTGGTAAATTTTTCACAAAATGTTTTAGGAATTTATCTTCTTTATCATAATGTATTTCTGAAAATTTGTTGTTTGAAAAGAAATTATCCCATGTTTTTTCAAATGTAGGAAATTCACTTGGTTCAAAATCTATTCTAGAAGTTTCATGATGTGCTGCTGGAAATATATCTGAAATTTCAATTGGGATTAATCCTAACTGTGGATTATATTGACACACTTGGAATGCTTCAAAATCTTTGAGTTTCTTTTTTAGTCCACTATATTCATGAGAAAGATATCCTGGCTTTGTACTGGATTCTTTGGTAATGATTAATTTCTTTTTCTTTGATTTGAACTTTCTAACCATTTTATGAAATGATATGACTTCTGGTCTATACTGATCCTCTTTACTGAATAGGAAAATAGCTCGCTCTTTGAATTTTGGAGTGCTCAAACCGAGAAATTCATAATTTTCAGTCATTACTTCAATCATTTCAAATAGTTTAGGATGAGCTCTTGCCTTTTTAATTACATATTCCCATAACCTTCCTTCATGAATTGCTTGCTTAACTTTGTCAACTTCTAGTTTAATTGCATACAAATTATGAATTGCCAATTGATTGATTTTTTCAGTTGCTTCTAATTGACGAAATTCATCAGGAGTGTATTTTGAACATATTTCACAATTGCATGGAAATATGAAAATATCTGATAAATATCGTGTACCGTCATCAGTGATGTATCTTAGTTGTTTTGCATAAAGCATGTATGATGCTGAATCAAATGTGTCACAGCCTAATGCTATTGCAAATGGTATTGTGAGGGGATGTCCTGCACCAAAAAGATGAAGTGGAATTGAATGTGGCATCTGTTTTTTTGCAGCAACTATCATTTGTGCTAATAATCTATATTCATATGACTCCATAAATTCAACTGGACTCCCTAATGCAAGCATTTGAAATCCCATGTCTACTAAACTCTTGGTAGATTTCGCAACCAGATCAAAATGTTCTCCTCCTTGAATAGGCCCAATCCAAATTTGACCATTATCTGCCCTTCCGTCAAGAGTTTCTTTTGAAACTTTTAGAGTATGTTTTACATATGCTTCTGCTTTTTTAATTGGCATTCCATATCCTGTTGGTTTATCCAATGGAATGGCAAAATCAGTTAGAATCCCTTTTTCAAAGTTTGCCATCTCTGGTGGTGATACATCAACATCTCCATATTCAAGAACTTGATATCCTCCAGAATCTGTCATGACTCCTCCATCAAAATTAATTATTTTGTGAATCCCTTTTTCAATAGCATCATCACCATAGCTGTTTCTTGTAATGTATGCATTAGTAATTACTAAATCAAAACCAATCTCTCGAATTTTTTTAGATGGGATTGTCTGTTTGACAGGATGAATAACAGGAACAAATGCTGGAGTCTCAATTTTTCCATGATTTGTATAGAGAGTGCCAATCCTGCCAGCTAAATCCGTTTTTGAAATTTCAAACAAGTAATTACACAAATTCAAAGGCGTTATTTAATCAATCAACAAAAAATTTTCCTAAATCATTATTTTTTGTCACTAAATCAAGCCAATCTACTTCCTCACTTCCCTCTTTATTCACAATTATACTTATGATTTTTTCAAGCATTTCTGCAACTGTTTTTCCACTGACGTTAATCTGAAATGTTTTTTCTTGAAATTTGGTAATTGTATCATTTGCTATAATTCCTAAAATTTCACTACCTGTATTATCTACAATTTTTTTATCAGAGTATTTTCTATCTTTGTAAACTGGAATCAAATCATAAGGACTTCTTCTCAACACTATCATTATCTTTACCTGGTTTTTTCTTAAAACATATGGGGCCAAATGTCCTACAATTACATTATTTTTAGAAATTTTTTGTTCAAGTATCTTTTCAAGTTTTTCAACATCTATATCATTTGTATCGTCATTTTTTTCAAAAAGCCCTGAATCTTTTGCAATTTTATTAATATCTATTATTGACAATTTCATTTTATCGGCAATTTGTTGTGTAATCGTATGTTTTCCAACACCTGGATTACCTGTAATTACAATGGACATGATATGAAATTATGATTAACTAGATTAAACGATTTCTGCAATACTAATAAGTAGAATTAGATTTTTGACAGTATTGCAAATTGGTTTACTAGGAAAAGCAAATGTTGGTAAATCTACCTTCTTCTCAGCTGCAACTGAAACACCTGTTGCAACAGGAAATTTTCCTTTTACAACAATTGAACCCAATGTGGGAGTAGCATACGTTCAAGCAGATTGTGCTTGCAAACACTTTGAAATCAAACATGAAAATGAATTATGTGTAAATGGTACACGTTTCATTCCTGTAAAACTCATTGATGTTGCAGGATTAGTTCCAGGAGCACATGAAGGCAAAGGATTAGGAAATCAATTTCTTGATGATGCACGGCAAGCTGAAGTTTTAATTCATGTTGTTGATATTGCAGGAACAACAGATATTCAAGGACAATCTGTTCCAGTTGGAACTCATGATCCGTTAGAAGATGTAGCTTTTGTACAAGATGAATTTGATCAATGGTTTGCAGATATTTTAAAAAGAGAATGGGATAAGATTACTAGGGAAATAGATCAAAAACGTGCAAAACTAACTGATGGTATAGCAAAAAGATTTTCTGGATTGGGAATAAAAGATTATCAAGTTCAAGAAATTCTTCAAAAATTAGGTTTCATGACTAAAAATCCAAAAGAATGGAAAGAAAATGATATTGAAACTTTTGTCAAAGAATTAAGAAAAAATACAAAACCTATGATTATTGCAGCAAACAAAGCAGATCTTTGCCAAGATCTTGATATTATTAAAAAAATTTCTGAGAATGTAATTCCATGTAGTGCAGAAACTGAATTACTTTTACGAAAAGCATCAAAAGCTGGAATTGTAAATTATTCTTCTGGTGATGAGGGATTTACTCTTGTTGAAGGGAAAGAAATTCTCCCACCGCAACAAAAAGCACTCGATTTAGTTCAATCTGTTTTTTCAAAGATTCATTCAACAGGCATTCAAAAAATTCTAAACACTGCAGTTTTCGATTCACTAAAATTTATCGTTGTATATCCTGTAGAAGATGAGACGAAATTAACTAACAAAGACGGTGTTATTTTACCTGATACAAAATTAGTTCCACCCGATTCTACTGCTAAAGATTTGGCAGAATTAATTCATGCAGATATTGCAAAGGGATTCTTACATGCAATAGATTGTAAAACTAAACAAAGAATTAGCGGAGATCAAAAACTTAAAAATGGCGATGTTATCAAAATTGTTTCTACATTAAGTCGTGGATAATATGCTGGGATTGGGAATTGAAAGCACTGCTCATACATTTTCTTGTGCTATAATTGAAAAACATGGAAAAAAAGGAAAAATTCTTTCAGATATTAGAAAAATTTATCGTCCTGCAGAGGGAGAAGGAATTCATCCTCGTGAAGCATCTCGTCATCATATTGAGAATAGCTCTTCAGTGCTTTCTGAGTGTCTTCAAGAAGCAAATGTTACAGTCAAAGATTTAGATATTATTTCATATGCTGCAGGACCCGGTTTAGGTCCATGTCTACGTGTAGGTGCAGTAGTTGCCAGATCTCTTTCTTCTTACTACAAAATTCCAATATATCCAGTAAATCATGCAATTGGACATATTGAATTAGGAAAATTACTAACTGGCTCAACCAACCCTCTGGTACTTTTGGTCTCTGGAGGACACACTATGATTTTGGCATTTTTAAATAAACAATGGAGGGTATTTGGAGAAACATTGGATGTTACTTTAGGTCAACTATTGGATCAATTTGGACGTTCAATTGGATTCGCATCTCCATGCGGAAAAAATATCGAAGAGTTAGCATCTACATCTTCAAACTATGTCTCTTTACCGTATTCCGTAAAAGGCAACGATGTATCGTTCTCTGGATTGTTATCTGCAACAAAATCTGTTGCAACACAAAGTAAGGTAGATGCTTGTTATTCACTTCAAGAAACAGCATTTGCTATGATTAGTGAGGCAGTAGAACGTGCTTTATCATTCACAAGAAAAAAAGAATTAATGATTGTTGGAGGAGTTGCAGCTAACAAACGATTATCTGCAATGTTGAAAGATGTTTGTAAAAGACATGGTTGTAAATTTTTTGTTGTCCCATTACAATATGCTGGTGATTGTGGAAGTCAAATTTGTTGGACTGGTTTGTTGGAATCACAAATAAAATCAGGTGTAAAATTAAAAGACACATTTGTTACGCAATCTTGGAGATTAGATTCTGTTAAAGTCGACTATTGATTTTTGTTTTCACTAATTGTCTTTTCAATAATTTTAACCCAACTTTTAGTATTGAAAACTCCAAACTTGAAAGTTTGTTCACCTTCATCTATTTTTGCTGTAAAACATACTTTTTTCATAAATAACCCTTCTTTCCAGGTCTTTGTTACTTTATCTAGTGAAATATCTAAAACAGTATCTCCAAAATGTTTAGAAAAATCCATTATCCTTGCATTGGTTTTATCAAATGCCAATCTCTTATTTGTTAATGTTAAAATTCCTGCACCTAACTTATCTTCACCACAATCTTCTTGTTTGATTCTTTTTTCCCCCTTGTCCATGATTAATTTTTATTGAATTCCTCTGGATATAATGTTAATGAAATTAGTAAAAAAAGGTGCTGAAGCAGATATCTATCAAACTAAATGGCAAAATTCTAACGCAATTCTAAAAATTAGAAAAATTAAAACATATAGAAACTCCTCATTAGATTCAAAAATTCGTAAACAAAGAACTATCAAAGAGTCTCAAATGCTTTCACTTGTAAAATCCTTTGGAATACCGACACCTCTTGTTTACTTTGTAAATTTGAAAAAAACATCAATTACTATGCAAGAAATTCCTGGAAAACCTGTACATGATTTATCTGAATCAAAAATTATTGAACTATCAGAGGATATTGGAAAATTGGTTGGTACTTTACATAAGAATGGAGTTATGCATGGTGATTTAACAACCTCAAATTTTATTTTATTTCAAAATACTGTATTTGTGGTTGATTTTGGATTATCTCAAACTACAATAAAACCTGAAGATCATGCTGTTGACTTGAGATTAATTAAAGAAATTCTTAACAGTGCTCACGCCAAAATCATGCTATCTTCATGGAAAAATTTCCTAAGTGGATACAAATCTATAGTTGGCCATGCCTATTATGCCAAAATAACTAAACTAGTCTTAGAAATAGAAAGTCGTGGAAGATATGCACAAGTCGTTTGATCTCTTTTTTGTATCTTCTAATAATCACAAATATCAAGAAGCAAAGATCATTTTGGATTCTCTAGGAATCAATCTTGGATTTTTAAAATCTAATTTAGAAGAAATTCAATCAAACTCACTCCATAATATTGCAATGGCCAAAGCGAGAGATGCATTTTCTAAATTCAAAAAACCTATCATAATTGAAGATGATGGTTTGTTCATAGATTCAGTTGATGGATTTCCTGGTCCATATTCATCATATGTTTTCAAAACAATTGGAAATAAAGGAATTCTTAATCTACTAAAAAATAACAGAAAAGCAAATTTTGTTTCAATTATTACTTATTGTGATAAAACAAATTTGCAGTCATTTGAAGGAAAACTAGATGGAAAAATATCTAAAACTCAAAAAGGAAAAGGTTGGGGATACGATCCTATTTTTATTCCAAATAATTCAGTAAAGACATTTGCTGAAATGAATAACAAAAATGAATTATCTCACAGATTCAAAGCATTGAAAAAATTTTCTAAATGGTATTTGCATAAGTAGGAATAAAACGATCTATAAACCGTTCATTATTTTGCAATATTGAAATTCTTGAAACAATACTTTCATCCATTATTGAAAATATTTTACTTTGTTTAGCAATTTCTTCACTAAAACTTTTTACTTCTTCCATTTCTAACATATTTGCATGTTCTAATCGATTAGTTGAACGTCCAATGTGCATATATGATTTAATTTCAATAAAATGTGGACTTGCTTTTCTAAACATTTCAGCAAATGCTGGAATTGACTCTTTCTGATCATTGTAATCTCTGATCAAAGTAATTCTTAACACTGTTCTTGTTTTCAAATCTTTTAACATACTGAGTGTTCTATTCCATCTTTCCCACGAATCATCATATTTTGGCTTGTTTATTCTCATAAATGATTCATAATCTGCAGCATTTGTTGAGAGATACAATTGTGTTGGCAATGCATCTTCATCTTGTAATTTTTGAATCATGTCTGGTTCTTGTCCATTTGTTACAAGGAAAATTGATTTTGTTGCTTCAAATGATTTTAGATATTTAATTAGTTCTGGAAGTTTGGGATACATTGTAGGTTCTCCAGAAAGAGAAATAGCATAATGGGAAGGCAATAATGATTCATCTAATCTTTGTTTATCATTTCTTGAATCACCATAAAATCCATTGATCAATTTTTTTCGTTCGGCCATTAATTTTGTTAAAATTTGTTCAGGCTCTGCAACTTGTTCTGGTTTCATTTGCATTGAATCATAAAATTCCATTGGTCTCCAGCAATACACACATCTGTTTTCACAATACATGCCAGCAGGAGAAAATTCCATACATCTATGGGTCGAAATTCCATAAAACTTGTGTTTGTAACAACTCCCTTCATGTTTGAATGATTTTTTTGTCCAATGACAAAGTCCTACAGTTGAGTGATCTGCTACGCCATACTTTGCTTTTTTTAATTGCGCAGATATTGCAGGCTTGATCTGAAGTAATTGCTCTTCTTCTTCAACAGTTTCTCCAGAACAACTCATTAGTCAAGATCGTGTTTTGGTTTACTTAAATGATCGAGTTTTTTGTCCAACATGGAAATTTTTTTCAATACTATTGAGATTTTTAGCCGATTACAGAGTGAGGTTTAATAACTGGATCCTCGACGTATTTTTAGGCCTTGAAAAAAATACACTCTTTATCCTTCTTATTCTTACTTGTGGCGACATTAACTAGTATGCCTGTTAATTCTATTTTTGCTGCTAATGACATGGACAATGATGGCGTTGATGATTCTATAGACGCATGTCCTAATTTGCAAGAAGATTATGAGGGAACAATTGATGGGTGTCCATCAAATTTTGTTCCATGGTATGATGAAGACTATGATGGAATAGAGGATCATATTGATCAATGTCCAAATCTTAAAGAACGTTATAATAAATTCCAAGATGATGACGGTTGTCCTGATAATCTTCCAGGAAGTGGCGATGGGGGAGCAGCAGATTCTGATGGTGATGGTATTATTGACTTGATAGATAATTGTCCAAACCAACCAGAAACTTTCAATGGCATTCAAGATATAGACGGTTGTCCTGACTCTTATGGTTCAGGTGACAGAGATAGAGATGGTGTTCTAGATTATTTAGATGAATGTCCACTAAGTGCAGAAACTTACAATAAATTCCAAGATGATGACGGTTGTCCTGATTCTGTTAATGATTTTAATTTTGTAGATACTGATAATGATGGCATTCAAGATAAAATTGATTTATGTCCAACAGAACCTGAAGTGTATAATGGTTACAGAGACACAGACGGTTGTCCAGATATTGCATTAGATACTTCATTTAATGATAAAGATGGTGATGGAATTGCTGATCAATTTGATATTTGTCCAAACCATCCTGAAACATTCAATAGATTTGCAGATTATGACGGTTGTCCAGATTCAATGCCATTCTTTGATGGAACACTAAATGATGCAGACGGTGATAGAATAATGGATGTTAATGATACATGTCCATTAGATCCTGAACGTTACAACGGTTTCCAAGATGATGACGGCTGTCCTGACATTCCTCCATATTCAAGTGATGTTGATTCTGATCTTGATGGAATTCCTAACAGTATTGATCAATGTCCTCAAGTAAAAGAAACTTACAATAGATTCCAAGACTTTGATGGTTGTCCAGACTTTGTAGGTTCAGACAAGGGAGTACCAGATACCGACGGTGATGGAATTAATGATTATTCTGATTTATGTCCAAACCAACCAGAAACTTTTAACGGTGTATTTGATAGAGACGGCTGTCCTGACACAAATTCTTCAGGTGACAGAGATTTAGACGGTGTACCTGATAATTTAGATCAATGTCCAATTGCTAAAGAAACTTACAATGGAATTAATGATCATGACGGTTGCCCAGATGGTGTATCTGGATTATCTGGACAAGATTATGATGGTGATGGAATTACTGACTTGAATGACAAGTGCCCACTATCTGCAGAAACTGTAAATGGTTACCTTGATCATGACGGTTGCCCAGATGTTGCTGTATTAGATACAGATGGCGATGGTATTAGAGACTCTTTAGATCAATGTCCATCAACTGCTGAAACTTGGAATCGTTATCAAGATTATGACGGTTGCCCAGATAATCCATCAGAACTTGATTCTGATGGTGACGGTATTTTAGATTCACTAGATCAATGTCCTCTTACTAGAGAAAGATACAATGGCTTCCAAGATGAAGATGGCTGCCCAGATTATCCTGATTTCCTTAGTAGTAAAGATTCAGACTTTGATGGAATTGTTGATGAATCTGATCAATGCCCATTAATTCCTGAAACTTACAATAAATTCCAAGATGATGACGGTTGCCCAGATAACGTAGCTGATAACAAAGGAGTACCAGATTCAGACAATGATGGAATTAATGATTATAAAGATCATTGCCCAAATCAACCAGAAACATATAATGGAATTCTTGATTTAGACGGTTGTCCAGATAATTATATTTCAAAGAACGATAGAGATCAAGATGGAATTCCAGATGCAATAGATGCATGTCCAACTGCTAAAGAAACTTGGAATAGATTCCAAGATGACGATGGCTGCCCAGATTCCGTTTCAAAATCATTTGTAGTTGATTCAGACAATGATGGCATCAATGATGTCAATGATGATTGTCCTTTGGTCGCTGAAATTTATAACGGATTCAAAGATACTGACGGCTGCCCCGATTCAGATGACACACAACCTGATTCAGATGGTGATGGTGTTCCAGATGTGATGGATATGTGTCCTAATCAAAGTGAAGTTTGGAACAGATATGTTGACTATGACGGTTGCCCTGATACTGTACCAACTGGAAATGTTAGAGTTGATTCTGACGGAGACGGTATATATGATGATGTAGATTTATGTCCGACTGCTAAAGAAACTTACAACAAATTTCAAGATAATGACGGATGTCCAGATCTTGCTCCAGAACAATCAAGATACAAACATGATGCTGATTTGGATGGAATAATAAATGAAAATGATTTATGTCCACTTGAACCAGAAGACTATGATGGTGACAGAGATACTGACGGATGTCCTGACCAATAGGTGTATTAAATAATGACAAAACAATATCTCTTAGCATTTTTGATTTTACTAACTATTACAGTTGGAATGTTTCCAGGTGGAGTTTATGCTAATGAAGCAATTGATTCTGACGGCGATGGTGTTCCAAATGATATTGATCAATGTCCACATCTTTTAGAAGATTACAATCCACAATATGGCAACAATATTGACGGTTGCCCTGCAGACTTTGTTCCTTGGTATGATGCCGATTATGATGGTATCGAGGACCATATAGATAATTGCCCGACCGTAAAAGAAACTTACAACAAATTCCAAGATGAAGACGGATGTCCAGATTTGTCTCCTGTAACTGCTAAAGGCATTGCTGATTCTGACGGTGACGGCTATCCTGATT
>JABMOR010000019.1 GCA_013203245.1 Candidatus Nitrosopumilus sp. | reverse complement strand
TAACTAGTTTCAGTATAATAACCTAGAGTGGAATTAGATTATTTTCTAGATTTGATAATCTTGTTAACTTTGAATCCAATCAATGCTGGTGCTGCAATATACATTCCCAAGTTCAAAGCAATTACAGAAATTCCTAGTCCTAGAACTTCAATTTCTGAACCATCATCAGCCAAAGTCATTATAGATAATGTTGAAACCATTGGAGTGATAAATGCTCTAACTGCTTCTTGGAACATTGGATTTTCTCTTTCCATATCAGCAATTGTTGGTGAGAATGAATAGTAAAATTGGTTAAATCCAGACATGAATGCTGCACCAGATGAAGTACTCATCACAGTATTATCTCGAATTTCTCTAAGGAATTGAACTTGTGGTGCTAATTCAGAACCATATGCTGCTGTTGCAATTAAACAACCGCCACCTTTTGGTTCTTCAGTTTTTACAACTTGGCAAATTCCATTGACCAGTGCGGTTCCAGCTCCACATGTTGGTTCTGGCTCAGGTGTTGGTTCTGGCTCAGGTGTTGGCTCAGGTGTTGGCTCAGGTGTTGGTTCTGGCTTAGGTGTTGGTTCTGGCTTAGGTGTTGGTTTAGAAATAACTGGTTCTCCACCAACATAATTTACTGTAATTTCAGAGTCATCTGGACCATAGCTTACTTGAATAGTATAATCACCATTTGTTTTCCATAATGCGCCACCAGCTATAAAACTAAATTTAAAAGAACCGTCAGAATTTGGAATCAATTGTCCGATAGTCACAAAGCCGTCTGTTGGAGATATGACTACATAAGTAACTGCACCAGCAGTCAGTGATGAAGAATCATAATTTTTGATAGTTCCAGAAACAGTTACAGTTGCACCATTTGTATAAATTTCAGTGTTAGAAGATATAGATAATGCAGGATTAGGATCACTGTGATTAGTTGCGAAAGCAGTACCACTAACACCATACGATAGAATTGAAATAGACAATAAAGCAAATGCCAAGAATCCAGTAAGCCTCATTTTCAATTTGATTCATGGTTGGAGGTATTTATATTTTCAATGAAACAAAAATTGACCAGATTATATTCTAATGATACCTTTTTTGACCAAGTATTGAATTGATTTTACAAAGTCTTCATCAGAAATTTGATCATTTGCCCACCATTTTGCATTATTTTTGATCCAATTTGGGATAACCTGTTCTGAAATTAAACTTCTTTCTGAAGGAGAGATTGATATCAACCCTTCTTGAATTAGATATTCAATTCCGTTGATAAATTCTGAATCCGAAATAGTTGTAGATGACCACCATTTTGCATTATTTTTGATCCAATTTGGAATTTCTGGGAAGGATACAACAAATGAAAGCGTCTTAAGTGGATAATTGTTATGTGACAATTTAATTTCATAATGTCCAATAAGAGAATTTTCATTAATTGAAATAATAGATCGATAACTTCCAGAATTAGAAATAAGTTTAGAAGCAAAGCTTTGAGATTTTCCATCAGGGGAAATGATAGTTACTTCTAATGGAAGTCCACGTTTATAATTTTCAACACTTCCTGAGAGAATGATTTCTTCAATTTTTCCCATAGGTGGTTTAATGGCAGAAGTGGTACTTAGTTGGGGATAGGTAGAGTAATTCGGGGATGATTTATTTTTTAGTAGACTAAAAATATTTGCATTTCCAGAACTGTCTCTAGAATCATAGTATTTTACATCAAGACTTCCACCAGCTGTAGAGATTAATTGGGTTCCAGATTTATTGCAAATTTGTGAAGGCATTTTAAATACTCCGCTGAAAATTCCAGTATTAGGACCAGTTTCAACAAGAGTAAATCCGCTTGCACCTAATCCACCATACTCAATGCCATCAATAGTACATCGTTTGTATCGAATGTCTTTAAGTAATACTTCAAATAAAATAATTCCATTTTTTCCCACAGTGTCAACGTTTTCAGAGTTTTGATCATTGATTACAAAATAAATGTCAATTAAATCATTTTTCAAATTAAGATCAGGATCATTTAATGTAATTGTTACAGGTTGACCAAATCTATAAGATTGGGAACTGGAAGATAAAATTCCAGAACTTGTATTTATTTGTGATTTACTAGAAGTTGGCTTAAGAGAACCAGTTTCAGTAATATCAGAATAAGAAATAGATATTCCTTTATCATCTACTAGTCTGTTAGTTAGAATTAATTTTATTTGATCATCAATTGGCTGTATAGTTTTAATGAATGTTGGATCTAAAAGATTGAGTTGGTTTGCAATTGAATATTCCAATGTCCCATCAAATGTTGAGGAATTATTTGATGTTTCTTCTAGTTCAAATCTAAAAATTGAATTATTGACATCATTGGAATCTTCCAATCCAAATGAAAAGAAATCAAAGATAATAGGTTGGGAATTAATTTCGCTAGAAACAGTTCCGACACCAGCAGTATCATTAGAAGAATTAAAATTAATTACAACAAAAATATTTCCGCTTTTAGTTGCAATAGATTGAATGTCTGAATTATCAAATTGGATAAACCCTTTAGGAGTTGATAAATCTCCCGAATCAACTATAGTAACACTTGAGGTGCCAAGTGAACCAAACGATAAATCAATAGACATATCAGAAAAATCAGAAACTCCAAAATCATTTTCAAATGATCTAAAATCATAATTAATCCAGTTAGTTCCATTAGTATTTTGAAGAGAATTATCAATTAGAGAAGATTGTAATGTAGAGGCAGTTATGCCCAAGTTCAAAGAAATTTTCTCAAAAGATCCATTAGGAACAGTTGATGTGTCAATATGCAAGCGTGCTGAATTTTTATCAGGTATAGATGAATTTGCAGAATCTCCAGTGTTTAAGGCATCAGTGGATAAATCAAAAAAATGTACATCAGATGCTTTTCCAAGTGTCATAGGATTTCCAATCTTAATTGTGGGAAGAATTGAAGTTGCTCTAAAAGCATCAAGATGATCCCTTGAACCAGAATTAAAATTTTGATCAGGATCAAATAAAACAATTGGATATTTTGTACCAGGTTTCAAGTATTGTGAGCCATCAGCTATAGTCAATGTAGGGTTTAATGACATAGTGGCAGTAGAATAACCAGTGAGTACAGATATTGAATTTTTGTTATATGTAATTGAACCAGATTGCCCTCTAGGAGCATCGCTTAGAACACCCAATGTGGACTCATTATCATCATCAGAATTATCAAATACTCCAGAATTAGGATAATTTTCTACAAGTGTAATTATTTGTGAATATGTTTTAATTCCATTTGTAACACTTGTACTTGGTTGCTCATCATTAGACTTTAATTTTAAAACAGATCCTAAATTTACAGAAAGTTTTCCATTATCTTTAAAACCAAGATTGGACAAATTGGGAGCAAGATTAACTAAACCTAAACCTGTATTTGCATCGGAAGAACCAGATTCATCATAGGCCTGATAAAAAACAGAGGGAGTAGAACCAATATCAAATGTCCAAGAATCTTCATCAGTTGGATCTTGATTTAATTGAATATCATTAATAGTTAGAAAAACTTCAGAATTATTTGGATAAAGTTTTCTATCAAGAGATAGAGAAATATTTTCAATATCGTCATATTCTAAAGATACTTTTTGTATAGGACCTCCAGGATTGTATTGAATTACTACTTTATCAAAAGAATAAAGTTGAATTAATGGCCACGCATTTGTTTTCAACCCAATTTGTCCAGTAGGAATTTTGGAATTTGTATTAAGTGATTTTGCATTACGGACCACATTATTCAAATTTGCATTGCCGCTAGGAGAACCCATACATTGAACAAATGGTTCATCTCCATTGGAAGATGCTGTAAGCCCGGTTAATTTTGGAACTGCAAAACCATCTGTCTCAGTTAATGAAATTCCAAAAACAGAGGATGGTGTGTCACGACTACAAAAGACTCCAAAATCTAATCCTTTACCTGCAAGACCAACAGTAGAATCAGCTTTCTTTGCCTTTACAACATTAGCAAAATAAGCATACCAATTACCATCTGTGGCTTGAACCATTCTTAGAGATTTTCCATTAATAGTGACATCGGGCTCTCCTTTTCCTTGACCTGTATCCTTTAGATTAGGATCATTTACTACAACTTCAACCACCATTGAACCCGCAAAATGATTGTCAAATTGTGAATTTTCAGCAGAGACAAACAAGTTAGGATTACTTGATGCGTCTGCATCAATAATGGGAATAAGTAACAATATGAAGAAAGTTGCCACTAAACTGAAGAATTTCCTATCCAACACAAGCAAAAATCAAATTTTATCACAAATAACATTGTCGTATGAATGATTCATAGAAAACGGTAATACGTGATCGATAACATCAAAAAGAAGGAAAATGTTTGTTCAAAGAACCAAAGTTTTACAGATTTCACTTTTAGCCATATTTTCAGCATTTTTAGTAGAACTAATTTTTGGCTTGATCTCAAATAGTCTAGCACTGATTACTGACAGTATTCATGCATTGTTAGACAGTGTTGTAACTCTTGTTTTACTTTTAGCTGCAAGATTGGCAATTAAACCTCCAGATGCAGATCATACGTATGGCCATGGAAAAATAGAATCACTTGGAGGATTAATTGGAGGGATAGCAATTTTTCTAATTGCTTGTTTTTTCATTTACGAATCAATTAATAGATTACAAAGTCCGCCTCCAAGTGTTTTACCAGGATTATTTGCGATAATTGGTGGCCTGTACACAATTGGAATTGACTTTTTCAGAATCATCATCTTAAGAAGATCTATTAAACAAATTGGCGGTGCTACTTTAAAAGCAGATTTTTATCACGCATTCATGGATCTTGGTTCCACAGTAGTTGCAATTGTAGGAATTGTTTTGGTATCATATGGCTTGTACTTTGGTGATTTTGTTGCAGCATTAATCCTGGGAATTTTACTGGCAGTACTAAGTGTGAAATTAATATACAAAACAGCATTAGATTTGACAGATGTAATATCTCCAGAACTTGTAAAAAATGTCAAAGAAATTTCAATGTCAACAGAAGGCGTAGTGGATACAGGTTCAGTTCTAATGCGAAGATCAGGGGATACTGTTTTTGCTGATATTACCATCTCATTAAGAGGAGATACAAGTTTTGAAAAAGCCCATGAAATTAGTGATATGGTTGAAAAAAACATAAAAAATGAAATTCCAAATGCTTCAACTACTATTCATTTTGAACCAAATTGGAAAAACGTTCCATTAGATGCAAAAATCTTAGAAATTGCAAAAAGTGTAGATGGCGTTAAAGGGGTTCATAATGTAACTACCCATAAGACAAAGAACAAGACATATTCTAATTTACACGTAATGGTAGACAGAGGAATCAATTTATCATCAGCACATAAAATTTCAGAAATAATAGAGCAAAAAATTCAAGAAAATATTCCAGACATCACACATGCCACAATCCATCTAGAACCATTTGTAACAGTTCCAGAAAATATCAACATAGAAGATAGTGAAACTGAAGAAAGAATCAAAGCCGTATTAGAAAAATATCCAAGCATTATGAAAATAGGCAGAATAGTATCTTTGAAATTTGAGAATATTCTCAAAATAGATATTGATTGTTCATTTAACAAAGATTGGTCAATTGAAAAAGTTCATGATTTGACATCAGAAATTGAGCACATTATTAGAATGGAAATTAAAAATTCAGTAATTACGATTCATCCAGAACCAGACTAATAAACAAAGATACTCGTAAGATACATTACCAACATACCTACAGCAAAACCAGAGATTACTGCAGAACTAGACATGTTGTTCTGACTTTCCTCTTTTATCCACTTCATTATTACAACAATCACCTGAAAAATTGCACCTGCTCCAATTGCAAGAAATATGACAGAAGTGAATGGTGAGTATACAAAACCACCAACCCATGCACCAAAAATAGCAGGAGATCCTGCAATTAGGCCCATAGCAATAAGTTTTCCAATCATTAATTTTCCTCTAGACATGGGTGCTGCAATTGCAATTCCTTCAGTAGTATTGTGTAATGCAAAACCCACAATCAAAAATGTGCTAAAAGCAATAGAACCCAATCCTACGGATGCACCAATTGCAAGTCCCTCACCAAAATTATGTAAGCCAATTCCAATAGATATCATTAAAGCTATGGCAACAGGTTTTGCCAGTTTTGAAGATTCAGCTCTTTTGACAATTTTCTCTCCCGAATAATACAATCCAAGAAAAGATAAAACCACAACAGTAGCAACAAGTAAAGTACCATTGAAACTTTTAGCTAAACTTTCATTGGAAACATCCAATGCTTCTTCGATGGAATCAATTGCTAAGAAAAGCAATAGACCGACAGTTAAAGCCAAAAAGAAATGATATTTTTGTTTGCTAATTCTTTTGATAAATGGCAACCAAAGTAGTCCAATCATCACAGGAATTATTCCCACATAAGTTCCAATTATTGCAAAAAATCCTACAAGTTCAAGGCTTGGTTCTAATGCAGGAGCTGCTGCTTCAATCTCTTTTTCAAATCTAGTTCCATCCTCAACTGTAATTCCAATTCTATAGGGTTCTGCCTCATTCCATTCAAAAGGAATTCTAACCAGAGCTGTTTCATATCGTTCTAAGTATCTGTCAGGTTCAACTGCTGCTGGTTGTATCCTATCATTGATATCTGCCATTGCAATTTCAACAGGTATTGGACCAGTGTTTCTAACTGTAACCTGAATTTCAGAATCTAGAAAATCTACTTTTTCCATGGTTATCTCAGGTAATGGAATGCCCAAATCTAATAATTCAGATCCAGGGCCAAAAATGTATGCAATCAATATGATTAAAAACGCAAATGGAATTACACCACTTGCAATCAATTTTCCTTTTGAGTACTTGTTACTAACTTCCATATCCTTCAGACCATATACCTTTTTTGTTTTCATTTACCATGAATATTCCAACCCATCCTTTTTCTGAAAACTCAACTTTGTGTGCATGAAACAAATATTTTCCAGGATACTTGTATTCAAATTCCATTATTCCTCGTTCTGTTTGGGACAGAGTAATCATGTCAGTGTAAAATGACGGTACAATGTCAGTTCCAGTTGGATAATATTTGTACAGATTTCCATGTAGGTGGAAATTATTTATTGGATCAAACTCTACCATATTGACTACATAAATTCGAATTAATTCATCAGTATTAATCTGAATTGGATGGTGTTGATAGTAAAATGGAATTGTATTTGCAGCATAGAAATTATTTTCAGTATCAAAATCAGTGTCCAAACCGTTTAGAACCATTACCATCTCATCAGCTGGTGGACGTTTTTCTTTTGGATCTACTATAAAGACACCATATAGGCCATGAACAATATGTTCCTCTAATGGCATAACATGACAATGATATGGATGAACTCCAGCAGGACCAGCAATAAACTCATAAACAAACTGTCCACCATTTCCACCTACTGGTTCAAAGACACCGTCCATTTCAGCAGGATGAATTCCATGGAAATGTATGGTGTGTTCTTTTTCCCCGTTGTTGATGAACTTGACTCGTACAATATCACCTTCGGTTGCTCTAATTGTAGGTCCAGGAACTGTTCCATTATAGCTCCACACATTATAAAATATTCCAGGAGATACCTCCATAATTTCATCATCTCGAGCAATAAGGGTATATTCTCTTAGTGTAGTACCATCAGCAAGTTGTGAGATTCGTCCATAGTTGAAATCACGTAGATATTCCATTGGATCAAACTCCACAGTTGCACTAGTGTACAGAGGATCTAATATTTCACCAGTGGTTTTAACAACTGCACCACTATGAGTGACAAAGACCTTTTCTGCTTGTTGGGCATTAATTCCTTCAGGAATGGCAATAAATAGAATAGATATGGCAATAATTACAAACATAGACATCATCATAATACCAGAACGAGATTTTATTTTCATTAATAAATTCATGATAAAATAACAATGATATAAAGTTGCCCTAAGCTAACTTTTTTAGCCTAATCTAACTTTTTTGTAAAAGACTAACAAATTTTAAAAAATTAGGTTTAAAGTAAAGATAATCAGTCTAAATCTGTGCCAAAACCAGGATTAATTATTGTAATTTTTGGATTGTTAATTGTTGCAGGATTAGTAGTATCAATGGTTGAAAATCAAATAACATTGGAGGGAATTAATCAAGGGAATGGAAAAGTCAGTTCGATTGAATCCTTAATCACTTCAGTTGATATTGATAAAGAAAAATCACCTATCGGGATTTTTGCAGTTCAAATAATGGAATTCCAAGAAAATACAATATCTGCAAAAATATTAGATCCTTCAAATACTGAAATTATTTCTGAAAAAATAAATAAAGAATCCTTTGAAAAAGAATTTGATGTGTTTGAATCTGGAACTTATCAGTTAATTATTGAAAGTTCTATAGATAATGAGATTTATGTATCCAGCGCAATTGGATCACTTCCTGATGCAGATAAAAAATTTATTCTATCAATAATTTCCTTTAGTGTTCTTATCATAGGAATGATAGGAATAGCTGCCATTGCAATAGTGGGAATTAAAAATAGAAATAGATCAGTTTAGGTAACTATCCATTTTTTCTAATCCATTAATAGCTGCATCAAAATTATCATTATTTTCCATTATACTTGCAAGCTTCTCAGAATTTGCAGTTAGAACATATTTTCCATTATCAGAATGTTTCGAAATAAATCCATGTTCAATCAAATATGATAATCTTTCAAGAACTTCAGATTCAGGAACTGATGATTGTTCTGCCAAAAATGAACATTCTTTCTCCCCATCCTCAAGTTCTGCTAAAATAGAAGAAGTGGTTGGATCAAACATACATTCTACAATTTTTTCACGATCAAACGTATCACTCATAATAAAATGGAAAACTTTTGAAAGTTATAACTTTTTGAATATATTATTCCAATAAGATAATTAAGAAAAAGATATCCCAAAAACCATGCAAAAGCTCTGTAGTAAGGATCCATCCGGGAAAGGAATACACTGTTTTTGTGTGGAGATTGATACCCAAAGAGGAGTCAAAAAATGTTGTAAATGCAATCTATGGAATGTTCAAGGTAATGACTGGACAAGCGATGAGGACTTTAGATAATCAAATTCAAAAAAAAGTACCAAAATTAGGCATGATCGTAGAATCTCAATTATACCACATTTCAAAAATCATCTAATTTGATGCCTAGTATGGTTTTTATCGGGGATTCTGTGAATTTTTGAATACTTGAGCGCACAAGAATATAGACATATTGTCAGAATTGTAGGAAACGATATCCGTGGAGAGAAGAAAATGGTTATCGGATTAACTCAGATTAAAGGTCTTGGCTTTAACTTTGCAACAGCTATTCTTGATATTTTAAAAATAAAACCAAATTCCAACATAGGTAATCTTACAGATGAAAATGTTCAAGCAATTGAGAAATTAATCTTAGATCCTATTGCAAGTAATGTTCCAATATGGTTCCTTAACAGAAGAAAAGATATTGAAACTGGTGCAGATTTGCATTTGTTAACATCAGATATTCCATTTACATTAAGAAATGATATTGAAAGAGAAAGAGTCGCCGTAAGTTGGAGAGGTTATCGACATCTAAGCGGTCTTAAAGTTAGAGGACAAAGAACTAGAACTTCTGGTAGAAAAGGTGGAGCAGTTGGTGTCGCTAAAGGCGGATTGGCAGCTCCAGTTAAGAAAGGGGGAGCAGGTGCTCCAGCAGCC
>JABMOR010000018.1 GCA_013203245.1 Candidatus Nitrosopumilus sp. | reverse complement strand
GTCGGATAATATCGATCAATAGAGATTGTGGGAACGCTTTTATGGAAAAAATTGAGCCAAATCAACAGTGCCTAACTGTCCTGAATGTACATTCCGAGAGAAAAAGAAAATAGAAGCAAAATATCTAGAAGATTTCCCAGAAGAAGAAGACAGAAGTAGAGATGCTTTGTTCAAATTATTTGATGAAATTGACATTCCAATGAAAATGGATGAAAAAAACAGAAGACATTTCATTTGTAAACGATGTGGGTTATACGCAACAAGAGAAGAAGTTACAGATATCAGATCCAAGTTAAATCAAAGAGAAAAAACACGTGATGATAAACATGATGACTATCTAGAATGGTGGTCAAAAAGTAAAAAAGAAAAAGCAGAAAGTGTAGAGTAGCTTACCATGGTAAAAAAGAAAGAAGATGAAATTCCTGAATGGGTTACTGATGAAATTCAGAATGCAAAATTTAAGAAACCTGAAGATCTAAAAGGATCAGGGTATATTCTAGAATTTTATTATGAAGATAACAAAATAGATATCCAATTGTATGATGCAGTAGATGATGGACGACATATTGTAACAATGGATGTTGTAAAAGGTATCAAACTTGATGATTTACTAAAAGGTGAAGTCTATGAATTTGTTTTTGATCAACATAAAGCACCATTAAGTAAAAAAGTATCAGAATTTCTAGAAAAAGAAAAAGAAATTGAAATGAAGGCAATTTATCAATTTGAATTAAAATCTCTAGAATTGTTAGAGGTAGGCTCTAGTGAATCTGTAAATGAAGATTTAGAAGAAGATTAATCTTTTTTCATAGAATCTAATTGTTTTTTGAAAGCCCTTCCTAATATTGGATTAATAAAATACGGAAATGTAGTTTTTATCCAAACTGCACCTCTAACTAGAGACGGAACAATAATTTCCAATCTTGGAGAATTTGCTGCTTTTAGAATTGCTTTTGCCACAGTTTTAGAACTAAGTGAAGTTGGAGAAAATTTTGGCATTTTTTCAAATGATGGATGTTGAAAAAAGTTAGTTCTAACCATGATAGGACTAACAACAGTAATTCCAACTCCAGAATTTTTTAATTCATGTTTAAGACCTTCTGAAAATCCCAGCATTGCAAATTTTGATGCACAGTATGAAGCAATTCCAGGCAAACCAAAACTTGCTGCAACAGATGCCACATTTATTATATGACCAGATTTTTTATCCAACATTGATGGCAGAAAATATTTTATGCAATATACCATTCCAAAATAATTTGTCTCCATCTGAGATTCTATGTCATTGATACTAAGATCATTTACAGAGCCATAAATTGCAAAACCAGCATTATTTACTAAAATATCAACTGAATCAAATTTTTCTAAAACTATTTTTGACATTTCTTTTACCTGATCTTTTTTTGATACATCACATTGACAAACCAGTGTAGTTGTATTGAATTTTTTTAATTCATCAGCAACTCCTTCAAGCTTTTCTTTTGTTCTTGAAACTAGAACAATGTTAGCACCTAATTTTGCAAATTCTATTGCAGATTCTCTACCGATTCCTGACGATGCACCTGTAATTAAAACAACTTTGTTTTTAAAATCCACAAATCAAAAAAATCGTATAAAGATAAAGTGTTTTCTATGTCACTAGATTATATTAAAAAATTATCAAAATCTACAGACAGTATCAGAATCTCTAGAATCTGGTATCCCATCACCATCATGATCAGGTTTGTTTTGAATCCATGATATAGGAAACTCATTAGGGCATTCATCCTGACTGTCTGGTATCCCATCACCATCGGTATCAACATTAGTATTAGTATCTGAACAATTAGGATTCTTTACATCATCTTTTCCTTTTCCATTATCACATCCTTTAGGATCACCTTGTGCCTGACCATTACCTCCTTTTTCTGCAGAGACAAACATTACAGCTGGTGAGATCATTAATGCAAATATTGCAATTACAACTGGTATCAAAGCCAATGTTTTATTCATAATATGATAACGTCATTGAAACTTATAAAATGATCTTTGTGTCTGTGCCGAGTATGACAGACACTATTTCTAAACTTAGAAATATCATTTTAAATCCAAAAATCGATAGAAAATTAGTTCTATGTAGCCTGTGGTTTGGATATTCTGCTCAAGGCTAATTTTACCAAAAGTAGCCACGTAATTACAATTGGAACGTAATATGTTGCAATTCTCCATCCAATTACTGCATCCCAAGCTACAATTCCCTCAGTAATTTCAAAGGCAAAGGGATCTAAATTATTGATATATGCTATAATTCCAAATTCTGCCAAACCAGAACCACCTATAGTTATTGGAAGATTTCCAATGGCATTTGCACCCATTACTGCCATGATAGAGTCAAATGCATTAATCACAAATCCTGTTCCCATTGCAATAATCATAAATGAAATTCCATAAAATGACCATGATGCAAGTGAAAACAAAAATGATACTGTAAAGATCTTTTTAGATTCAGAAGTTTTTAAATTTTCTCTACTCATTATACATACTTCTTCCATCCATGTGTTTGTTTTCTCAATTGCCTTTACACCTTTTTCTTTTCCAAATCGTTTTGCAAGATTTTCCAATACTTTGGGAACTTGGAATGTGTGTTTGGATGAAAGGAAGAACATCACCATCCACAAAGATGTAATAATAATACTGGTTGCTAAAATTACTGCTGCAACTACATATGCACCACTTAGTAAGGCAATAATTCCTGCCATAATGGATAACAAGCCTGCCGCAAACACCTCAGTTACAATATCCATAATTGCAATCCATGCAGACTTTGCAGGCTTTACTCCCTTTTTATGCAAATAATAAATTACAACAAATTCTGCACCAATGAACATCGGAGTTGTAAATTTGATAAACTCACTGCCCATTCTGACTCCAACCAATTTGAAAAATGAGTCAAAATTTCCAAGATATTTTCGTGTAATGTATGCAAATTTGATTCCTTGAAGTCCCAACTTTATCATCATAGCAACAATTGCCCCAACAAATGGAAGTAATCCAATTGCTAGAACGTCCTCAATTTGAATATCAAATTGGATTGCAATGATGAAAATAGGAATTAAGGTGATGGGGATAGCTACTAGTCTCCAGTTCATTTGATGATTTTTTTGAAGAATCAAATATGAAAGTTGAGTACATTTCCAGTCAGGAAAAATTCATGCCTAGAATTAGGCATGAAAAATATACTTAATCTGAGAGTTTATGTTGATTTTGGAGTTCCTGCTTTACTTCTGTAAATAATGAATCTAGCATTTCAAAGTCTGAAAGGTTTCTTTCCTGAAGTAATTTTACTACTAAATTTTTAAGATTATCTTCCTTTTGTAATGTACTTTGAATCACAAATGAAATACAATTTAATCAGTTAAGGATCAGGCGGAATTTTTTCATCTTTTTGATTACCAATTTGGTATTTTCAATGATAATAATATCAAAAACAAGCTAGTTTGAAATATAAGCAAATAGTGAAAATTAGACGGATTGAAAACTATTTTTGTTTCAGGTACTGCAGGTTCAGGAAAATCTTTACTTTCATCAAAGTTACAGAATTATTATTCAAAAAATGGAGCATTTGCTGCAATTTTGAATTTGGATCCAGGTGTAGATAATATGCCATATACTTGCGATATTGATGTTAGAGACTATGTTGATTATGTATCAATTATGCAACAGTATGAACTAGGTCCAAATGGCGCTATGGTTATGGCAAATGATTTGATTGCATCAAAAATCGATGATATTCAAAACGATGTATACAAAGTAAATCCAGATTATCTAATTGTAGATACACCTGGTCAAATTGAATTATTTGCATATCGTTCTAGTGGACGTTTCATAGTAGATAATATTTCATCTGAAGAAAAAACAAATATTTTTCTTTTTGATGGATCTCTTATTACTTCACCAGTAAATTTTGTTTCAATTGCATTGCTTGCAACATCCATTAGACTGCGTTTGAATTTACCAACAATTAATGTTCTAACAAAAACAGATCTTATTGGAGATAAGTTAAAAGATATTTTACAATGGTCCACAAATTTGAAAACATTAGAAAATGCTATTGCAAAAGATACTGATGGTGATACGTATACGCTAACTGTAAGTATTTTACGAGGTTTGAATCTTGGTGGTTTTGCACAAGGACTAATCCCAATATCAAACGTAACTGAAGACGGTTTTGTAAATCTCGAAGGCGCTCTAAGTAGAATTCTTAATTTGGGTGAGGAGGTAGAAGGTTAGTTGGTATCAAAAGTCACAGTCAAAGCACCATCATCTACTGCAAATTTAGGTCCAGGATTTGATGTTTTTGGATTGGCAATCGATGCATTTTACGATACAATCACACTAACTAAAACAAAAAATGGAATTAAAATAATTACAGATGATAATATCCCTACAAATCCTGAAAAAAATACTGCAGGATTAGTTGTAAAAAATATGAAGAAAAAATTCAAAATTAAAGATGGTATAGAAATTAAAATTAAAAAAGGAATTCCTGCAGGATATGGAATGGGAAGTAGTGCAGCATCAGCTGCAGCAACTGCAGTTGCATTTGATAAGTTATTTGGATTGAAATTGAATGGAAATTCGCTAGTGGAATTTGCAGGATCTGGTGAAAAAGCAAGTGCAGGTACAGTTCATTACGATAATGTTGCAGCTTCTGTTTTAGGCGGTTTTGTAATTGTAAAAACAAACCCTTTGGATGTAATTAGAATTGAACCACCAACTAATCTTAGAATGTGTATAGCAGTCCCAACAATCAATGTTCCAAAAAAGAAAACAAAAGTATCAAGGGGTGTAATTCCCAAAAAAATCAATTTATCTGACAGCATTTTGAATTTATCAAATGCTGCTGCAATTGTGGCAGGATTTATGAAAAAAGATCCTGAAATTATTGGAAATTCAATTAAAGATGTGATAGTTGAACCTGCCAGACAACATATGATTCCAGGATTTGCCAAAGTAAAAGAAAATGCTATCAAAGCAGGAGCATTAGGTGTTACTATTAGTGGTGCAGGACCTTCTGTAATTGCATTTTCAAAAAGTTCTGCAAATTTAAAAAAGATTAGTTTGGCTATGGCAAAAGGATTTGCATCTACAAATACAAAGTGTCAGTTAGTAATTTGTAAACCAAGCAAAGGTGCAGCAAACAAGAGAAAATAGGTGAAATGAATTATGAAGAAAGCAGTTATTGTTTTTAGTGGAGGAGTAGACTCTGTTTGTGCTGTTTCATATTTGAAATCAAAATATGAGTTGTACGGTATTACATTTTCATATGGTCAAAAAGCAAATAGTGAAATTGCAGCTGCTAAATCTTTTGCAAAAAAATTGGGATTAAAACAGCATAAAATAATTGATATTGGTTTTATGAAAGACTTGTATGGAAATTCTAATGTTTTAACAAGTTCTAAAAGAAAAATTCCCAGTAAATTTGAATATTCAATTGTAGTGCCAATTAGAAATGCAGTTTTTCTATCAATTGCCTCAGCATGGGCTTTTACATTAAATGCCACTCTAGTAGTATATGGTGCTCATACTGGAGACAAACATTATCCTGATTGCAGACCGATTTTTGCAAAAAAGCTAGAAAATGCATTTAATCAAGGTGAAATTGATGGAATTAAATCAAAACTACGAAAAAATATTGAAATTTGGTCACCATATAGAATGGGACTATCAAAAAGTGATTTATTAAAATCAGGAATGAAAATTTTGGGTGATTCCATATTCAAAACGTGGAGTTGTTATTCAAATAAAAAATATCATTGTGGAGTTTGTGAATCTTGTAATAATAGAAAAATTGCATTTGTAAAAGCTGGAATTATAGACAAAACAAAATATCTAAAATAATTTTAGTAACTATTTCTAAGAATTTTCTTTTTTAGAATTAAACCTCTGATACCAATATACCAAACTAAAAAGAATCCACCAACAATTCCCATAAACACATAGTTTTGTACTTCGGGAGAAAGTCCTTCAATTGAATCAGTAATTTTACTTGAAGTCAACATTGAGATTGCAATTACAATGATACATTCAATTGCATACCATGTCCAATTTGGCCATGATTCTTTTGGAATGTGAATGTACGGATTTGCTCCCATGATTGTGATCAAAAATGGTGATTATTTAATTTTTCAGTATTCTCTAAATCGATAAACTTGAGGCACGTTCTCTAATGAGTGACATTATGCCTGTTTTTTCTTCTTTATTTTCGTAAATTCCTCTAAATGCTGATGAAGAAAGTGTTGCATCATTTTTGACTCCACGCATTTTCATACATAGGTGTTCAGCATCTACTAAAACTACCACACCTTTTACTCCTTGAGAGTGCAGTTCATCAGCAATGTTTTTTGTAAGTCGTTCCTGAATTTGTAGTCTTTTTGAATATTTTTCCACTAATCGAACAAGTTTTGAAATTCCAAAGACTCGACCATTTGGTGAGTAAGCAATGTGAACTTTTCCATAAAATGGTAACATGTGGTGTTCACACATTGAATAAAATTGAATATCACGAGCAATTACTACATCAGAATCTTCTGAGAATTGAACAGATAGTTCTGAATCAGAATCATAGCCACCAAAAATTTCTTTATACATATTTGCAATTCTTTCAGGAGTTTCACGTAACCCTTCACGTGTAGGATCTTCACCAAGTTCAATAATTAATTCTCTTACGAGTTTTTTTACACGCTCTTGGTCCATTTGATATTCTCACAGAATTTTTCTAGTATTTGAACCTAATCTGATTTTTAGGCAGGTGCTAAAATTATGGGGCACCAATGAATTTGTGTAATTGAGGTACTACCTTAACATGGATGTAATGAGGATATACCAAATCATACAATTCCAATAAAAGATCTAGTGATGGTTCTGAAATTCCATATGTAGGTTGAATGATAAATCCATCAAGATCATCTTTAGATACGATATCAAAAATTTCTTTTACTAATTTTGCAAATTCATTTGGTTGAGTCTTTGAGCTAACTACAACTTTGATGTATGTTGTTTTCTTTGATTTTACAGATGATTGAAGGCATTTCATTGTATGACCAATTAATTTATCATAATGTTTTGCATCAACAAAATCAGAATCCTTTGTTTTAAATTCAATTTTAACAATATCAATAAATGGTAAAACATGATCAAATCTATCAACATCAAAACATGATGATTCAAGATAAGTTGGAATTTTCTTTTCCTGAATATGTTTTGCAAGTAATGCTACTGCTTCATGCTGAATCAGTGGATCACCACCAGTAAAATTAACTTTGTAAGTTTGCTTTTTTAAATTAGAATCAATTAGCTTGTTTGCATCTTCAATAGAATATTCTGTTCCAGAATCAAGAGGGAGTGATTCTTTTGTATCACAGTAAAAACAGGTAAAAGGACATCCTGCAAGTCTAACAAAAAGAGTCTTTGTTCCATAAAGAATTCCTTCACCTTCAACTGATGTAAATATTTCAAATAATCTGACTTTCAAGTAATAATCGTAATTTTTTTCATTATTTATTCACTGAGTTTCTAATGCATTACTGGTTCTTTTGTATAAAATAATCCAGAGATAAAAAATATCACTCCCAAAATTCCAATTGTGCTTCCTACAAGCTCTACTTGATTTTGAAAATCTCCTTCAAGTGGAGCCCATAGCCAAGCCATCAAAGCACCTACAATAATCATTGGAACACCTACGCCGACAATAATTGCTTTAGATGCCATGCTCAAATTATTTAGAAAATGTATATGAAGCTTATGTTATCTTATGAATTGATTTTTTAATTATCTTTACTATTTTATTCAATTCTCCAAATTTTATCTTGGCATCAGAGATTTTGTCTTCTGATATCAAATTTTCAATTTCATTAATTAAAGACTCGGCTTCAACAAATTCTGAAGAATTAGGATCTATGTTTGCTGTGTCTAGAATAGTTTGAATTTTCTGTAATTGGTTTAAAATAAATTTCTTGACTCTATCTGATGCGGAATTAGATGAGGAATCCTGGATGTGTTGTTTAATTGAAATTATTAGTGATTTTATTTCTTCAATTGTTTGAGTTGCATCTGAGGTTTGTCCAGAGTTTATCTGTTCATTTGCTAAAATAAATAATTCTTTAATTTCAGATAATTCAATTCCTGTGTTTTGTTTTTCAGATACTGTTTTTAAGTTTTGAAAATATTTGTGTAATCTATTTAATTCACTTTTGAGATCTCTGTCAGATATATCAGATCTAGTTATTTTTGCTTCTGTAGTGGATTCAGAAATTATTCTAGAAATTTGTTGGAATAATTTCATTGCAGTAAGGAAATCTTCTCTTGCTTGTTCTATATCATCAGGTAGAGACTTTTCTAATGATACTACTGCCATTTGTCCTTGTGAATGTAGAGTTTGAATATCAGAAGGTATTGAATCTCCATAAGATCTTTCTAGTTGTTGTGAGATTTGTTCATCTGCTTGTGCAGCAATACGTAGTAAGATGTTAGGATCGTTTTGTGCATATGCATCATTAACCAATGATGTTGATGCTGTTCCAAAAATTAATACAAATATTGTAAATAATGCTAGTATTTTCATTCCTCTTTCTCCATATTCTTTCGTAGTTTTACTAAATTTTGCAAATCTTTCTTTTCAATTTCAATAATTTCATTACGCTCCAATCTCTTCACTGCACGCCACATTGTAGTTCTTGGTTGTAAGAATTTTTTACGCAATTCACTTTCAAATGCTTGTCCTCCATTATCAGAGATAAACTTCACTATCTCTTTATCATCTTCGCGGATATCTGGATTTAGTTTGAAAATTGTTTCAGTATCAATGGTTTCAATTTTTTGTGTTGTTTGAGTTAATTGTTGATCTTGTATTGGTTTTACAATTTTTTGTTTAAAGCGAATAATTGCTGCAATTCCTATTACTGCAGCAGATACAACTCCAGCAATTAATGCATATGAAAGATAATCAGATGTGGATGTAGGATTAACTGGATCTATAGGATCAGGGATTATTGAATTTGTACTAAAAAGATAATTGATTTCTGCTTGGCCATTAGAAAGGGTTAATTGATTTTTGTCATCAATAATTTCCATATTTATTGGGAGATTTGTCATTCCAACGATTGCAGAATTTTTTGGCAAAAGTAATGTAAAATCAGAAGGAGCATCTAAAGAAAATGTCCAAACTCTACCTTGTTTGGATACTAGATCATGAATATCATATTCTATAGAAATAACAGATGAACCAAAAGTTTCAATTAATGCAAAATTTCCTACAACATCAGTTGTTAACAAAAACCCATTTTCACCTACAGCTACAAAATTGTCAATAGTACTTCCAAATAGATCAAGTTCATAATCAGTAACAAATGGATCTACATCAATTTCTGTAGAAACGTGTGTTGATCCATCAGGATAAATGATTAGATCTAAGGTTCTAGGAGAACTGAATGAAGACTGAATTGGCATTATAGCTGCTACAATAATCATGCTAGCTACCAAAAGAGGTATTTTGACCATTGTATCGATAATACCTTCAGTCCTTACAAAAAGTATTCCATCTTCTCCAAGAGACTCTTTCCTATGTATTGGTACGATTTCTGGATTCATATGCTCAATACCTTAGATTCATGCTTTCTACGAGTCCTTGAAATTTCTTGAATTCCTGGAAAAATAGAAATCCTTTTTCAGTAATCAAAAAGATTCTATTCCTATCGTTTTTGACGGATTCTACTAAGCCTGCTTCTACCAGCTTCTCACATTTGTCTAGTACTGCATAGTGAGATAGGTTGGCTTTGCGAGAGATTGCAGATACGATAACTCCACCACGGCCGCCATCGGCGGTTACATCTAAGATATCACCCATTATGCCCATTTCGGACCTGTATTGTTGTTTTGACATGCTCTAGTATAGAACAATGGGGTTTATCAGGGACATTATGAAACTTCATAGCGGAACGCAAAGCGGAACAGTAGTTTTACCAAAAAAATACTCTATTTTTAGTAATTTTGAAAAATTTTGAAAAAAATTATACCTGAAAATTAATTCAAAAAAATGAAATTTTCCTAAAAAATATCATTTTCATGAAAATAATCTTATTTTTCTAAATTTTTGGCAATTTTGATAGAATTTAGTATATGAAGAACAAGATGATTCCTCACCGTTCCTAATCTATTATTTAGATATAATTTTGACATGGTAAAACTCAAGATTCGAATTATTGGAGTATTAGTCATCCTCTTGATGCTTGGTACTTCACCACTATCTGTAAATGCGTTTGCAGAAAATAAAGTAAATCAGGAAGAAAGTAGAGAAATTCTAACAGAAAAAATGGTTGATGGGAAGCTCAAAGTTAACCATTATGCCTTACCTAATGATCTTGTAGAAGAGGATTTACAAAGAATCCTATCAATGGATGAGAAAATGACTTGGGGATATGTAAATTACAAGTCATACAATGCAGGAATCGTCATTTTTGATGGAAAAGTATCAAAGTTAGGAGAAAATCAGTGGGAGGTTGTAGAAAATGAAGATCTCTTAGATGTAGAACTAGGCTTCAAGGTCATATTTTCTGGATTTGATGTAGAATTAGAAGAAAACGTGATTGTAGTTGCATTAATGAATTTCATGATTAAAAATCTTGAATCGGCTCAAAATATCAAGATTCTACAAGTTGAAGATCAAACCACAAATACTGAAAATATAATTGGTTCAAACCAAGAATTTAGAAATTCAATATCGGTGAAATAATCACCATTTTTTTCTTTAATTGACTAAAAATTATTCATAAGGTCAGCTTTGAGATGTAATGTAACTTTTTATTCCCATTTTGAAAAATAAATCATAAAATGTTTGATAAATTCAAAAATGAAGAGGGAGGAGAAATGGTAGAAGAAAGAAGCGAGAGTACTAACACTGAAGAATCTAACTTTACAACAGAATCTACCAGCCAAATTGGAATTGGAGAATTAATGGGTAAACGGGCAAAATTAGAAGAAGCAATAGATTATGTCGGTTTAATGATTAAAAATCTCAAAGATAAGAGAACTTTACTTGAAAAAGATATTGAAGAAGAATCAGTTGACATTAAAAATCTTAAAGAAAAGCTTCAGAAAGTTAGTGAGTACATTGAAGAAGAAAATAAAGGAATTGTAGAACTTGCCAATAAAAGACAACGTGTAGAAAATGAAGCAGACGAAGTAGGTTCTATTATCAATACATTAAGAGAAAGACTTTCTGGTGTTGATAGAATAATTGATGACGAAGGTAGTAGAGTTAAGAAAATTAAAGAATCTAGAGATTCATTTAATGAATAAAAATTTTAGAACTAAAGATATCTACTAGTTGTTGCTTCTTGACTATCAGTTGGAACTGAAGGGAACATTTGTCCTACTGAACTTTCAGCAACAGCAGCAGCTTCTTTTAAGATACTTTCAGATTCTGCATTAGTTGTTGCATCCACTCCAAATGCTGCATCTCCTGAGAAACTTTCTGTCATAAAGCCACCAAGCATTTCTGCCATTTGACTAATTTCTTGCTCAGCTCCTGGCATAACTTTTCCAAGAGACGATTTAAGATTCTTCATCAATCCCATTGTTGGCATTATAGCTACTACAGTATCTCCAAGATCACTGCATGTTGCTAATCGTAATTCTATTTGTTCTAATGCTATTCTAGCACTGCTTAAAATTTTTGTTACTTTTCGTACTTCAGCTAGTTCATTTCCAAGAACTTTGGCTGTTTGATTATCATGTTTTTGTGTTGCATCTACAATTCGTTGGAATAATTTTGCATCACGTGCTTGCAAACTTGATAGCATAGTATCTAATTTTTTAATTTGTAATTGTAATTTTTTAATTCCTTCCTGAACTCGTGGTTTTAAGGCACCTTTAGGCTTGATAGTATCATTGATTTGTTCAGTAATACTAGGCTTTGATTGCTTTGACCATTTGTCAGTTAAACCAGGCATGTATTTAATTTTAGAATATGTACTTAATTTCCGGTGTAAAAAATGATTTACAGGAAATCAAAAATAACTAAGTAAAACAAGTATTCCAAATATCCCTTCCTGAGCAATAAAATATCATCTAATCTCCTCAGATACTAAAAAAGTTCTAAACAAAAGATATGATTTCAAATTAGAGTGGAAAGATTTAGAATGTAACTTTAGAATTCATTGTTTTTATGATTCCATCACGCTTCTTATACTCTAGCTGTAAATTATACTCTAATCGTTTCATAGTTTCTAAACGCGTTTCTAAATTTTTGGATTTAGGATTTTTCAATTCATGTTTTTTATGCTCTTCAAGTTTATTGATTCTTTTTTGATTAACTTTTAGCTGTTGGTCTAGTAGGTCTAACTGAATCTTACAATTTTCACAAATTAACTCTCTGTCTGTTTCTAGATGAAATATAGAATCACATTTCTTACAAATAAAATCCATTTACAAAAAATGTATAATTGTTATAAAATTAAGCGTATTGATAGAATTTATTTTTATAATAGAATTTAATGAATATTTTATTGAATAAAAAAATAATTATAATTCCCATAGTTGTTATATTAGCAATAGTTTTAGTCAGTTTTTCTTCAAATGAAACTAGCGAAAAGAGCAATATTTTATTTCATATAACACTTGCAGATCCTAATCTATACGTTAATGATGTTTATACTGAAAAATTTACTCTGGAGAAAGGAGAATATTTGTTTAGATTTGTTCCTAATGGCAGTAGCCCAAAAATTTTATCAATTACATTGAATGGAGATACATTTGATTATTCTGAAGATTTTAAGCTGATAGGAACACCACACCAAACTGGAATTTCCGAATATTTTACATGGGATTATGATGGACAGAAAAATATTTTCATTTCAGAAATGCAGGAATTCTCAATTACAATTAATCCTAACAGAGAAACATTAGGATCTGTATCTGTAGATATCTTAGAAAATTAAAAGGCGTATACCCCTTTGTTACAGAACAATGAGAGATTTCCTCTCTTAGTCAGTTGTTAAACAACTGAACACCTTTTTCGTTCTGCGGGGCTACGCAAGTCTAGTCGATAGTAATTATATCTTTCGACATTAATTACTATAGTAACTTGAAGTATTTAAAATTTAATATTAAATTTTATAATAAATTACTATTTTTTATATAATTTTTTGCCTAGTCATAAATTAATGGATCTATAAATTACTAAATTTACTCTAAACAATTATTGAAATTATCTGGTAAAATTGCATTAGTAACTGGTGGTAGTCGTGGGATAGGATTAGCGACTGCAAAAATTCTATCAGAAAATGGATCTACAGTTGTAATTACTGCAAAAGATGAAAAGAGATTGGAAAACGCAGTAAAAGAAATTCCTAATGCGATAGGTATTGCAGCTGACATTAGAAATACAAATGATGTAAAAAATGTTGTAAATAAGATAATTGAAAAATTTGGTAAATTAGATATTCTTGTTAATAATGCAGGGATTTTTCCAAAAATAAAAAAATTGCATGAAATTGATGAAGATGAATGGAATGAAGTTTTAGATGTAAATCTCACAGGTCAGTTTAGATTTACTAAGGAGGCCATACCTCATTTGCAAAAAACATGCGGTTCAATAATTAACATTTCATCAGATGCTGGAATAAAGGCATATCAAGGATTTAATGCAGATGCATATTCTGCATCAAAAGCCGCATTAATTCTATTAACAAAATGTTGGGCTCTTGAATACTCTAAAGACAAAATTAGAGTTAATTGTATTTGTCCTGGGGTAGTAGATACTGATATGACAAAACCATTTTTGAAGACTGAGAAAGACAAGGAATTCATGAATAGTGAGCATCCGATTGGAAGAATTGGACGGCCTGAAGAAATAGGAAAAGCAGTTTTATATTTTGCATCAGATGATGCATCATGGACCACAGGTGCAATACTGACTGTGGATGGAGGAGAATCAATAAAATGAATTCACATGAATTTAATACAACTCCAAAGGAGAAAAAGAGATGAAAGATAGAAAATCAAAAGCAAAATTAATTTTACTTTTAGGAATTATTTGGATTGTCATAACATTACCTCTACCATGGATAGTAAACAATCCAGACGTATCAACGGTACAATTCAATACTATACTTACTATCATTGGAGTAATGTCAATTCCATTCGTTATGCTTGGAGTTGTTTGGACGTTAAAGCCAGAACTTACAACTTAGGTAATTTCAGTTGAAAGATATTCCTATTTCTGACAAGATTCCTGAATTAGATATTGCTATCAAGGCTGCAATCGAAGCTGGCAATGCAATTCTAGAGATTTATCAGAAAGATTACAAAACATCTACAAAAAAGGATAATTCTCCAATTACTGATGCAGATTTGAAGAGTAATGAAGTCATTAAAAAAATTCTATCACAAACAAAACATTTGATTTTATCTGAAGAAGATAAAGATGATTTACATAGATTATCACAAGAAACAATTTGGATTGTAGATCCACTTGATGGAACTTCTGATTTCATTGACAAAACAGGCGAATTTACAGTTATGATTTCCTTAATTAAAAATAAAAAACCAATTCTAGGAGTAATTGGGTGGCCTACAGAAAAAACATTGTTTGTAGCTCAAAAAGGAAGTGGAGCATTTAGATTTTCAAATGAAGAATGGCAAAAAATTTCAGTAACAAAAATTTCAGAAGTTCCAAAATGTAGAACTGTAGGTTCTAGACATCATTTATCAGATAAAGAAAAATCATTTATTAAAAAATTAGGTATTGAGGATTTTACAAGTATTGGTAGTTCATTAAAAGTTGGAAAGATTAGTTCTGGTGAAGCTGAAGCATACATTACAACTACAAATAAAATGAAAGAGTGGGATTCAGCTGCTTCTTATTGTATAATTTCAGAAGCTGGAGGTAAAATGACAGACATGTTAGGAAATGACATCACATACAATAACAAAGATGTGTATCATCAAAATGGAATTCTTGTTACAAATGGATTAGTTCATAATAAAATAGTTGAAGAATTTAAAAAATTAAAGTAGGTTTCTTCCTTTAAGAAAGTCCTTTACTTTTTGTGCACTGTCTGAAAGTGAATCATGTTCTGTATCAACAACTAAATCTGCTTTTTCTGGAGCTTCATAAGGATCATCAATTCCTGTAAATCCTTTGATTTCTCCTTTTCTAGCCTTGGCATACATACCTTTGACATCTCTTTCTTCACATTTTTCTAGTGAACATTTTACATAACATTCTGCAAACTGATCACCTGCATCGATAATTTCTCTAGCATTTTCTCTGTTCTCAAGATATGGAGATACAAGAGATACTGCACTTGGAACACCGTGTTTTAGCAAAAGCTTTGCCAAATGAGCAACTTTTTTGTTATGCTCATCACGTCCTGCTTTTGAAAAGTCTTTTGGAGAGAACCATTCTCTTAGTTCATCACCATCAAGCATTGCCAAATTTGGAATATCTTTTTGCAAATCTTTTACAATCGTAGTCTTTCCTGAACAAGGAAGACCAGTCATCCAAAGAATGAAAGGTTTCATGAATAAAATATCTGAATAACCCATAAAGAGCTTACGTTAGTTTTTAGCCCAAGGTTGATTTTCCAAATAATCAATATCCGCAATCAGTTCCTTAACTTTTTTTACTATTGCAAAAACTGATCTGTACTGTTCATACATTTCAATTTCTTCCTCCTTGGATAAAACTTCAGCTTCTGCAACGTCAAAGAATTTGTTTTCCTTGTTGAGATGATCATTGAGAAATACGGCATATGTTCTCAGATATCTTGATACAGGTTCTTGTGCATCCTCCCCGTTCTTCCATCTTTTTAGATGGTGTGATATTTGTCTGGCAATATTCCTTCCAAATTCATGCTCAATCATGAATTTTCGAATTTCTTCTTTCAGAGTATCATAGCTTGCAACGCATGGAAAATACGAATCTTCTTCCCTTGAATGGTGAACGGTATCGACAAATTCTGAAATGACCACGGTAATTTTTGTCAGATCCGAAAAGGGAATTTCGGTGCCTTTGTATAGTTCAGCCGCACATTTTGATATTATTTTTTCTAAACGCCTAACTTGATCGTGATCAGCACGAAGTTGACCTGAGGCGCTCATGATACTTGGCTGAAATACGTTATTTAAAAATCACATAGAGCCTAAAATACTGGACAATGGAGTTTAATTTTTATCCAGATGTATTTACGTTCAGGCATTAATGAATCTCATAATTTTATCCATTTTGAATTTGTTTGAAGGTCAAGCGGAAGACACATTCACGTTGTCTAATTTTGACACAAGCGTGATTTTTGACAAACTTATGGAATTACAAAATTCCATTGCCACATTGTTCATTCAAAATGGGCCTATTGCCGAAGCTCATGTGATATTACTTGCAGCGGGGGTGGTAATTTTTCTGGGAGTGGCAGGAGAGTCGTTCTTCAAAAAAACAGGCATTCCGGATGTAGCTTTTTTGATGATTCTCGGTGTAATTATTGGGCCAGTATTGGGACTTATCCAGCCTGAAGCTGTAATTAGGGTGGTGCCATATTTTGCCGCACTTGCGTTGATCATCATCATGTTTGATGGCGGGCTAAACTTAGACATCAAGCATGTTTTGAAAACTGCACACTTTTCAGTTACACTTGCCGTTCTTGGTTTCATTCTATCAGTTGCAATGATTACTCTTGCTGCACATTTCGCGTTGGGATGGTTGTGGTTAGAAAGCATTCTTTTGGGATCAATTGTCGGCGGAAGCAGCTCGGCAATTGTGTTTGGACTGGTCAGAAATGTCAAAATTTCAGATGACACTAAATCAATGCTAAGTTTTGAATCTGCATTAACTGATATCTTAGCCACAATTTTTGCATTCATTTTGTTTGAAGCAGTCATTACAGGGCATTTTGACATCCAAACGCTAGAAGAAACTATTGGCAGAGCAGTCATAGTAGGCCTTGTTCTTGGATTCGGTGTAGGAATTCCTTGGATGTATGTTTCTACAAAGTTTGGCAATGCTCAACATGCCTACATGCTTACATTGGGAGTCTTGTTTGTCCTATTCTTTTTGGCAAATACCTTTGGAGAATCCGGCGCACTGACTGCCCTAGTATTTGGTTTAATGGTTGGAAACAAAAAACATCTTTCGCGCATACTGAGGTTCAAACTTCCAAAGATCGAGATGGATGATCCTACGCACAATCAATTGACATTTTTGGTAAGATCATTCTTCTTTGTGTTCGTAGGTCTAATGGCAAGTTTTGGACAGATAGAATATCTTGTGTTTGGGGTTTTGGCAACAATTGCCATCTATTTTGGAAGAGTATTTGTCGTAAAGGGAACATTGACGAAACGATTTTCGCGTTTGGATAAAGCCGTAACAAACTCCATGATACCAAGGGGATTAGCTGCTGCAGTTCTTGCAACGTACCCAATTACTATGGGACTGCCAAACGCAGAAGCATACCCGCAACTTGTATTCTTCATCATCTTGTCATCGGTAATTATTACAACGATAGGATTAGGAAAATCAAAAAAGATTCCTCCGCCGGAGTTTGTCGAGGGCGGATTTGTAAAACCCACAGAAGATCCTAAAGATGGTTCAATGGCAGAAAAAATATCGGATATCCCTGCAGAGGATGGCATTGGGGGCGGATTTGTCAAGGAAAAATCGGATAAATCTAAAAAATAACAGCAACTAACAACTAGGCAATTTTAAATTATAATTTTTCCTTTATTGATTTAACATATTTTTCGTTATATTCGTTGAACAGTTGAATTTTATTTTGGGCCAATGCCATGGCACCTGGTCTGCTGTTGATATGGTTTTCAGCAATTTTTTGTTCTTCCAAGAGTTTCCCAAGATTTACTTTCGGTACGGATTCCAACTCTGCAAGCAATGTTACAAGTTCGTTTTCAAGATTCTCCTTGGTATCAGGGAATGCGGGCGGATCAGCGCCTATGATTTCTTTGGTGGTTATGCTTCCAAATATCTTCTTGTCTAATTCAAGCAACAATGAAAAGTAAAATTGGCAGTATAAATTCAATTTCATTTTAATCAAATTTGAAAATATGAGTGCAGTGCAATCAAACGTTTTATCTTCAGATAGTTTCTTAGTATTTCATGACTTATTGCATAGGAGAATGTAAAAAATACAAGGCTCTAAAACCGACAGAAATTGGCAGATATGCCGCTGGTCAAAAAAGATGCAATCACTGCGAGGTGTTTGTAGAATTTGAGGGAATAATTTGTCCATGTTGCAATAGACAGCTCAGATGTCTCCCAAGAAGCAGAAAAGGAAAAGAAAAATACTTGGCCCAGATTGCAATATAACCACGCCTAGAAATTAAAGTCCTATTTATAAGAAATCAATACACAAGAATAGTCATGGCAATTCCTAAAGACATAGAAGAATTTGTTGAAAAACACATCAAATTAATGATTTCTCAAACTGAGACATATTTACCATTTATCAGAGTGGCATTTCCATATTCAAACAATATTGCCGACGGAGTATACAATCTAATTATTGGAAGTGCGTTATCAATATTTGTCAACCAGTATGCAATGAAAATGAAATACCCAGTGGCGGATGATTTTACAGAATTTGGAAAAATGTCTCTCAAATTCAGAGATCAAGTCGATCAGTTTTTCAAGTAATCAGGCTATTTCGCCTAGGAAATGTATAATGTCGTTTGTTACGACAACTGTTCTGTCTTTTGGAACATGGTATAATTTTTTTGAGCCGTTAGAAGACTGGACAATGAGTTTTGAGTATGGATCCTTAAGTGATTTGTAAAGAATGCCTTTGTCCCCCACCGATTGAGACCAATGAGTTCCCTGCACAAAGGAAATTGTTTGAAACTTTACAACTTGATACGAATAGACCATTTCTAATTAATTATTAATAATTACGCTCATTAATGACTTTCCACCAATCAATGCTGCAATTGAAAGGCCAATGTTAGCTATCAAATTGATTGCAAACGTCCCATAATGACTGTGTTCAAGGAGGGTGTTGGATTCTAGTGCAAGACCAGACATCGTGGTAAGCGAACCGCAGAATCCTATGGCAGCAAAAAGAGAATATTTTCCATCAAGGTGCCATTGTTGAGACATTATAATGAAGGCACCAAGAACAAATGCCCCAAGTACATTGACTGCAAAAACATTGACAGGTATCGTATTGAAAAG
>JABMOR010000138.1 GCA_013203245.1 Candidatus Nitrosopumilus sp. | reverse complement strand
TTGATGCAATAAAACAAGTCAAAAAACAAACCAAGGGGAAAATTCCAATAGGAGTAGGATTTGGAGTTTCAACACCAGATGATGTGAGAAAATACATCAAAGCTGGGGCAGATGCAGTAATTGTCGGAAGTGCATATTTGAAATTAATTGAAAAAACACCTCAAAACCAACTTGAATCCAAGATTGCATCATTTACAAAAAGTCTCAAAAAACAAACAGTTCTCTAAAAATAATACGTCAAAGTTGGCGGTCAAACAGACAAAAGATCATGAAGGAAAACTCAATTTTTGTCATCGCCGCCAAACTAGAAGTTCTCACACCATATTATACAGAGAGAAATAAAACAAAGATGGTTTCAATACCTAAAATTTATTTGAAAAAAAGGTAAATTATTCACAGTTGTAAAGATCGGAGTTATTTGAAAATTAAAAATTTAGAGCGAGCCAAAAACAATGTAGATACAAGACCTACACTCAAAATACTTAATGCTAAAAATCCAAACTCTGGAATAACTTTTGTCCCCATAATTTTAATTTCTGCAGAATTTGCAGTAATAGGAATTACTAGTATGGTACTCAGATCAGAAGTCATTTTGGATTCAAAAGTAGTTATCACGCCATCAACTAAAACAGTATTTGGATTTTTAATTAATTTTTCAGGTAGTGTCAAAGTAATTTGTTCATTTTCAGAATGACCAGAAATTTTAAACGTCAAGCTTTTATCATCAGGGCTAATATGTACGGCATTTTGTAAATTTGTATCAAGAATATATTTTACCTCAAAACCCAAACCATCATCAGAATACCCGGATCCAACTTTATGGATTGATTGAACACTTCCAGGGTTTTTCACCACATGAACTACTCCATTCATGTAAGGATGAAGACTACAGTAATAGTAAAAATCCCCTAGGTCATCAAACTGTTCAGTGTGTGATTCACCTGCAGTAAAAAATCCACTATCAAATGTACCATCTTCTTCACCTGATTGTGTGACTGAAGTTATAGTATGAAATGCAGTATCAGCATTATGCCATGTAACTGAATCACCAGGATTAACGGTAATCTCACCTGTAGTTGCTCCAGTGGTTGCACCAGGTGTAACATCAGACCAAAAATATGGAGCATTAGGATCGGATGCACCAGATGGGATTTTAATTTGGTATGAGGTTTCAGCAAAAGCAAAAGTTGAGGAGCCTAGAATAATTACAAGTAAAGGTAAAACGAAAAGAGACAATCGCATGTTATGATAAAATAGAAACCAGTATTTCAATTGATCATGATCGACAAAACATACAAAAACCAGAGACTCTTTTGTTTAATGTGCAGACGAAGTTCATTTTTGTCACAGGTGGTGTAATGTCTGGCCTTGGAAAAGGTGTAACTACTTCCTCGATTGCAAAATTATTACAATTAGCGGATCAAAAAGTATCATGTGTCAAGATAGATCCCTATCTTAACTACGATGCAGGAACAATGAATCCAATAGCACATGGAGAAGTCTTTGTCACAGATGACGGAGGAGAATGTGACATGGATATTGGAAACTATGAAAGATTTCTAAATCAAAATATTCCTAAAAGCCACAACATAACAACAGCACAAGTTTATTCTTCAGTTATTGAAGCTGAAAGAAAGGGAGAATACCTTGGAGCATGTGTTCAGATTATTCCTCATGTAACTGACGAGATTAAAAATAGAATAATAAAGATTGCAGAGGACGAAAAACTGGATTTTCTAATTGTAGAGTGTGGTGGAACAGTAGGAGATATTGAATCATTGCCATTCTTAGAGGCACTAAGACAGATGAGAGTTGAGGAAGGACCAGAAAATGTAATTTTCGTTCATGTAACACTAGCACCATCACTAGATGTCGTAGGGGAGCAAAAAACAAAACCAACACAGCACAGTGTTCAGGAATTAAGAAGGATAGGTATTCAACCTGACTTTTTGGCAGTCAGATGTACTTTACCGTTAGAAGAAAAAACAAAAAAGAAAATTGCAATGTTTACAAATGTCACACCAAAAGACGTCCTTTCTTGTCATGATGCAAAATCAATTTTTGAAGTGCCTCAAATGCTATACGAGCAAGGAATCATGGATTCTATATTTACAAAGTTTGCCAAAGTAGGAATGGTAAACGCATCTGCAAATTGGGACAAGTGGAATAAAATTGCTCATGATATGGTAAATCATGAAAAGGATAAAGTCAAAATTGCAATGGTTGGAAAATATGTCACCTTAACTGATAGCTATGTGAGCGTAAATCATGCACTAAAACATGCAAGTGCAGAAATTGGAAAATCAGTTGACATAGACTGGATTGATTCAGAAGCAATTACAGATTACAGTATTCTTTCAAACTATGATGGGATTTTAGTACCAGGTGGATTTGGAACTAGAGGATCAGAAGGCATTATTCAAACTGCAAATTATGCACGAGAGAAAAATATACCTTATCTAGGAATATGTTTTGGATTCCAATTAGCTGCAATTGCATTTGGAAGAAACGTGTTAAATTTAGAAGATGTAAATTCTACAGAAATTAAAAAAGATACAAAGAATCCAATTGTAGATTTGCTACCAGAGCAAAAAGATGTTTCAGATATGGGAGGCTCACTTAGATTAGGTGCAAACGATGTCATGATTAAGGAAAACACAATTGCCAAGAAAATTTACAATTCTTCAACCATCAGTAAACGTCACAGACACAGGTATGAGATCAATCAAAAATACATACCAGAATTTGAAAAGAACGGGCTAATTTTTTCAGCAGATAGTGATGGCGGTAAAAGAATGGAGATGTTAGAGATTCCATCACATAAATTCTATCTAGGAGTTCAATTCCATCCAGAATTCAACAGCAGACCAGGATTTCCTGAAGAGTCATTTTCTGCATTTATCAAAGCAGCGTCTGAGTAAAGTGTACAATTGCATTCTGACAAAAATATAATATTCCAAAGGAGAATTAACAAAGCCACTGAAAATGAATCATCATATACCAGTAATTTGTCTAAAGAAAAATCCTAAGAATTATTCAATTTTAGATATTTCATAAATTTTCTGTCTTGCATCACGAATAGATACTTTCTTTTTGACATAGCCTTTTTTGAGCAAATGACTTAGTGCCAGTCTAACAGTTCTATCAGGAAGTAGTGTCTTATTGGAAAGGTCTTTTTGAGTCAAAGCACCTTCATACTCTAAAGTTTTCAAAAGAAGTTTAGAGCTTGGAGGCATACTAAGAAGTTCTTCAGCAAGATGAACTTTTTTTGCCAAAGCAGAAATTGCAGTTCTATCTTTTTTTAATCGAATAATTTGTGCAGGAGGGAAAAATTGAGAACATTCCACAGTTTTGTTTACTTTGTATCTATCTGATCCATCAAGGATTGCCTCACAGTGTACTCTGGCAGATATATCATCAATCTCAATAGAACTGTTATTTGAAACAATTATCGGTCTACGAGTAACATCAAGTGAATTTACAGAAATAATTTCAAACACGGCAGAATCTTGGAACAATACAGGTCCACCTGCAGACATTGAATATGCAGAAGAACCAATTGGAGTAGATACAATAATTCCATCACTGTTATCGTGCCAAACCTCATCACCATTAACTCGTAAGGAATGCTCCATCAACATTGCACTCTTTGATGAAAAGACTGCAACATCATTTAACACAGGATAGACATTTTTTCCATCAATTTTTACACCAAGTCTAGGAACTTGTTCTACAGTATAGTTTTGTTTTTTTAAGAGATTAACATATGCTGAAAATTCTCGAAGATCAATTTGAGCTAAAAATCCACTTGCTTCACCTTCACTAATTCCCAATACAGGCAAAGTGGAATCAAAAGTTTGATGAAAATAGTTCCTAACCCCCTTATCCCCGCCAAGAACAATAATGCAATCGGCTTGTTTGTTCTTTGATTTTGTAATTGAGAATGAGCTAATCCCAGAGTCCTCTAGAATTTTTTTAATTGTCTTTGTAGCAGAATCTGTACTACCAGAACCGTAAATTCCTATTTGCATCGATGTACCAGTCAATTTAGTTCAATAAAAGAATAATGTCACAAATCTCTGAATTTTACCAAATTGTAAAAATATGAAGCATTGGTTTGAATTGTGCCTTTTT
>JABMOR010000142.1 GCA_013203245.1 Candidatus Nitrosopumilus sp. | reverse complement strand
CATTATCGGCCATCAAGGCGCTTGATCGGAAAGCACCAAACGGTGAATGGGAAGGGGACGCCGCGGCGTCCCCTTTTCTTTGGGGCTCTTTTTAGGCGACCAATCGACCTTTGGTCCCGTGCAATCAACCCGGACCAATAGTAGTGCATCAGTTTGAAAATAGGCACGTTTGACGGTGAACTAAGGCCAAGCGAAGGAGCGCGCTAAATACTTATCTTCGTAAGGTCGATAAACATGACGGGGGCATCGAGCTTTTTGTTTGCTTCGGTATCAAGCAATGTGAAGCCCCTTTTTTCATAAAATGGGACTGATTTCTTTTTTGCATCGACCACCATGAAACGGCATCCAATAGCAGGGCAAATAGACTGCTTAACAAGGCCCAAAGCGAACTCGACCAAATTTGTCCCAAGGCCACGGCCTCGCTGGTATCGGACATCAACAGCCAAACGTGCAATTTTTACCGCTGGATAGCTTGGATATTTATATAATAGGTCGGCCTCTAGCAGCCCGCCTCGCTCATCTGTGACAACCTCGCCGCAAAGCAGTGTAATATAACCAATGACTTTTGCGTTTCCGCCTTCTTGGGCGAATAAGGCGTATGATTTGGCTAAATCGTTGGCGTGAAACTTCTTTGAGTGTTTTTGGAGGAATGTCTTAAGGGGTGCAAACTCAGCATCGCCGAGCTTTAAGCCAGTGAGTTTATCGTCCGCCCGAATTTCGCGCAGCTCGACATCTATTCCAGGCACGGCTCAGGCTGATTTTTTCAGTTTAAAAACGATTTTCCCAGAGTTCTTGTAGGTGTCATTGAGCGCCATGCCTCGCCGAACAGACTCCACCGCTGCCGCTTTAGGGCGACCGTAAGTGACTTGATTTTTAAATTTCTTTGCATCGCGATCAGTAAGAGTCACGCGACCAAAGGCATCGGATTTGATGCTCACTGTATGTCTCCCATCCAGATATCTAATTTGATACACAACTAAGATAGTGCTTAATAGGGCAACTTATCAAGATTTGCATGACAAGAGATTAAGATTTATATTAAATGCTTATCGCTAAGCATTGGGAATTTTTATGCCTAAGGGACCAAAAGGCCAGAAGCGCCCCGCTGATGTTATCGGCAACGCCGTCCGCGTGATGCAGATCGCGACGGGTGAAGCCGAAGAAGAATTTGACGCGGACGGTAAGAACAAGGCTGCTGTCGCGCTGGGCCGGATGGGCGGCAAGGCGCGGGCGGCGAAGATGACGCCGGAACAGAGATCAGAGATCGCCAAGAAAGCAGCGAAGAAAAGATGGGAATCTCGACCCCCTGAATAAGAATTGCATAATTTTCCGTTGAAATGCAAAAAATAGTGTGTCATTGTCTCCTTCGAATTTGGAGAAAGACATGACACTCAACATTGAAGATGCAAAAGCGATCTGGGGCCCTCATCACCATCGGATCGTCAAGATTGTCGAGACAGCATGGGCGGAATTCAAAGTCGTCCGTGATTGTCGTGTGAACCATAAGCTTGCGCCGCTACTCTATAATCGAACTAAGAGCAATGACATCTTCGATGCCATTGCTCGCGCTGCAATTGATGAGTTCGGCGTTGATCCGGCTTTTATGCTGAAAAATGAAGCCCAGACTTTCAGACTTTTCCACAACGGATGCTGTATTCGTTTTAAGAAAGGCGGCGTTGATCTTCTCGGTCAAAACATTCCAACCCAAGCAGTCATGGATTTTATTGAGGCCGATGGATGCCTCCCCGGCATGCCGCCTGACACGGCTAAACTAGAAATCATCTGGGTCGCCAACGAGCTTTTTACCGAATTGGAGTCGATTCATATCGTCGCGCGGGATGATGGCAATTTGATTTGGGAATATGCGCTCGATCGTTCCGATGAAGCTGGTGGCGCGGTGCCGCTGCCTCTTGATCCTACTGATCCATATGACAACGATGGCGCGCTCCTTATCAAACCGAAAGACAGACTCGATTCTGAAGACGAGCGAGACTGAACCAATGTCGAATGTAGGTAACATGCTGCGCTTGGCGCGGCAGCGTAAGGGAGTCACGCAGAAGGCTGCAGCTTCCGGCCTTGGCATCAATCAGCCTGTTTTGTCGCGATTTGAGAATGGAGCTGCTGATCCTGACGATGCTCTGCTCGTGAAGGCGGCGCAGGTGTATGAAATTCCAAGAGCCTTTTTTAATTTGAAGGATCCCGTTTATGGCCCTGCTGTGAGCGTGCACCCTATGCCAAGGGCCAAAGCATCCGTGACGGCGCGTGATCTCGATATGGTGACCGCCGAGTTGAATATCAGATCCATGCAACTGCGGCGTTTTTTAGAGGGCGTGGAATATTCACCTGAATATGATCTCCCCCGATTTGATGTTGAATCGTATGGGACGCCGACAAAAGTCGCGGCCCTTCTCCGCGCGCATTGGCGATTGCCGCCAGGACCTATCAGAAATCTAACAACACTTGTGGAGCGAGCCGGTGCAGTCGTGGCTCACTCCGACTTCGGGGGGGCCAGCGTGAGCGGTATGACGTTCGCGGTTCCGGGTCTGCCCCCTCTGATACTTCTCAACAGGCAGCATCCAGCAGATCGCATGAGGCTGACACTGGCCCACGAGCTTGGACATGTCATTATGCACAAATTTCCAACACCGAATATGGAGGATGAAGCGTTCGAATTTGCCAGCACATTTCTCTTTCCTCCCAACGAGTTGCGTTCAAGGTTGCGCGGTCGAAAGGTGACGCTGCAACTTTTGGCTGCCCTTAAACCCGAATACAAGATGTCGATGAGCGCGGTATTGTATGCAGCTAAAAGAGAAAGCGTGATAACGCCAAATCAAAATCGTTATTTGAATATACAGTTGTCGAAACGGGGCTGGAAACTGCGGGAACCTTCAACGCTAGATTTTCCTCATGAGATACCGAAAGTCCTATCGTCAATTCTGACCACGCACGAGAAAGACTTGGGATTTTCAATAGATGATCTGCTCAATTTCGTTCCTATGTATCGACAGGAATTTGACGCGCTGTATGGCGCATTTGGCTCCGAACCGCCAAATAAACCACGGTTGAGAATTGTAAATTAAGACGAACCAAATGCTTGCCGATAAGCATACAAGTTCATACATTAAGGGCATGAACAAGCTGCCCCTGAAAACTCGCGCCATGATCCTGAACTTGCTTTGTGAAGGTTCATCCATGCGGGCCATCGCAAGGCTGACGGGCGCATCGTTCAACACCGTTTCAAAGCTTCTAATCGATGCCGGCGAGGCTTGCGCCGCATACCATGACGATACCGTCCGCAACGTGAAGGCGGCCCGTGTTCAGTGCGACGAAATTTGGTCCTTCACCTATGCCAAGCAGAAGAACGTAAAGACGGCCAAGGCAGCGCCAGCAGAGGCCGGCGATACCTGGACCTGGACGGCGCTGGATGCAGACTCAAAACTGATCGTCGGCTATTTGGTTGGCGGGCGGGATAGCGAGTACGCGAACGCCTTCATGTCCGATGTTGCTTCGCGGCTGGCCAGCCGGGTTCAAATGACGACAGACGGCCACAGGGCATACCTTGAAGCCGTTGAGGGTGCCTTTGGTGCCGATGTTGATTACGCCCAACTGATCAAGATGTACGGCAACGCACCAGAGACTTTTAAGGGCCGCTACAGCCCAGCAGATTGCACCGGCATCATGAAGCGAAACGTTCAAGGAAGCCCCGACAACAACCACGTCAGCACGTCTTATGTGGAACGCCAAAACCTCACGATGCGGATGCACATGCGCCGGTTCACGCGGTTGACGAATGCGTTCTCGAAGAAGTTTGAGAATCACGCCCACATGGTCGCGCTCTATACCGTCTTCTATAGCTTCTGCCGCATCCACAAAACGCTTCGGGTTACTCCAGCAATGGAGGCCGGGCTATCTGATACCGTGCGAGATATGGAATGGGTTTGCGAACTGATCGACGCGCGGGCGCCGAAACCAGGCCGTCCGAAGACGTACAAGAAAGATAATTCAAACTGACGCACTACCGGACCAATAGAATAGTGCACCCGCCCGACAGCAAGCTGTTATAATCAGCTTTTAGTATCATCCGCGCCGGTCTTGGCAGACCGGAAGCAGCGCTCTGGACGGCCCTT
>JABMOR010000137.1 GCA_013203245.1 Candidatus Nitrosopumilus sp. | reverse complement strand
TTTCAGAGCAATGTGCAAGAAAAATAGCATTCTTTGAAAAAGAGGTGAAAGTAATTGGCGACATACCAGGTAGTGAGATTATAGGAAAATCAGCTATTGCACCAAACAATGGTAATGAGATTCCAATTTTGCCTGCAGAGTTTGTAGAGCCTGGAATGGGAACGGGTCTTGTAATGTCAGTCCCTGCACATGCACCAAAAGACTACCAAGCATTGATGGATTTGAAGGCTAAAAATCACGAATTAGCCTCTAAAATTGAGCCTATACCCATCATAGTTACTGAAGGATATGATGAATATCCTGCAAAACAGATTTGTGAAAAATTAGGAGTTGCAAACCAAACAGATGACAAACTAGAGGAGGCAACAAAAGAATTGTATCTCAAAGAGTTTACAGATGGAAAATTAAATGAAAAATGTGCACAATTTAACAATGAAAAAGTGCAATTTGGTAGAGACAAAGTAAGAGCATGGCTACAAGAGAATAATCATCTAGAAAAATTCCCAGTACTTGAAAATGCACCAGTACATTGCAGATGTGGTGCAGAATGTGTTGTTAAAATATTGAACAATCAATGGTTTTTGAATTATGGGGATGAATCATGGAAAGAACTTGCTCGTAATTGTTTTGATGAGATGAACATTCTACCAAGTAATATCAGAACAGAATTTAAAGAGGTAATTGATTGGTTGCATGAGCGAGCATGTGCAAGACAGCAAGGGCTTGGAACAAAACTTCCATGGGATAAGGATTGGATTGTAGAGTCACTTTCAGATTCTGTAATTTACATGGCATATTATACAATTTCACGATTTGTAAATGATGGAACAGTAACTGCAGAAAATTTAACTAGAGAATTCTTTGATTACATATTATTAGATAAAGGAGATTTGTCTCTAGCTGTATCAACATCCAAGCTTACAGAGGATGTAATTAATACAATGAAAAAAGAATTCAATTATTTCTATCCAGTTGATTCAAGACATTCAGGCAGAGATTTGGTACAAAACCATCTATCATTTTTTGTTTTAAACCACGTTGCAATATTTGAGAAAAAATTATGGCCACAAGAAATTGTAGTTAATGGTAGTGTCATGATGGATGGTGCTAAAATGAGTAAGAGTATGGGAAATATCATTCCACTACGAACTGCAATTAGAGAACATGGTGCAGATCCAATTAGGTTAGCTATCATATCATCAGCTGAATTACTTCAAGATGCTGATTTTAACATGGAATCAGTATATGGAATTCAAAACAAGATAGCATCATTGCTAGAGGAGTGCTCTAGCCTCAAAAAAGGAACAATTGGGGAGTTACAAGCAGAAGATAGATGGATTTTATCAAAAACCCAGAATATGATAATACAGGTTACAGAAGCTGTGGAAAAAATGAGATTACGTGAAGCATTGCAGGATATTTTATTTACATTTGAAACTGATTTGAGCTGGTATAGTAAGAGAGTAGAAGCTAAAGGAAGAGAGGATGTATCAGGAATATTACATTACATCAATTCTGTTCGTGTTGCAATGTTGTCACCATTTGCACCACATGTTGCTGAGGAAATGTGGGAGAATCTTGGATACACTGATGTAGTATCAAAATCAGCATGGCCTGAATATTCTAAAGATAAAGTAGATGCAACATCAATTCAGTCTGAAGAATTGTTAAAATCAACTATAGGCGATATTGCAAATATTCTCAAAGTTACAAAAATTAATCCACAAAAAATTGTAATCTATGTAAACTCTGATGAATTCAAATCCAAAGTGTATCGTAAAATTTTAGGTATAATGGTAGGTGGACAGAATAACATGGGAGTTGTAATGAAGGAATTAATTGCAGACCCTGAAACCACAGAGGCTAAAAAAATGCCAGATTACATTCAAAAAGTAATCAAGGATTTGCATTCCGAATCTGAGGAGATTAAAACTATGAAATTAGAATCGGATTCATTTGATGAAAAAGAGTTTTTGTCTAAAGAATTAGCAAGCATTGGAAGAAAAGAATTCGGGGTAGATGTTATAGTGTATTCAGAATCAGATAGTGATATTTACGATCCGAAAGGAAAAGCAAGACATGCAAGGCCGTTTAAACCTGCAATATTGATTGAATAGTAGTTAGATTAATTCTCTTAAGGAGAATTGCCTCTTTGGTGTAAATCCCACTTGGTTTACACGCCAAAATATGTTAACTGAATGTTAGACACGCATGAAAATTTGGATTTTGATAAATTATGGAATTCTATAAGTATCATTTGAAATTTTATCATGTATTTTTGGCAAATCTTCAAAACTGATCTATGCAGTTTTTTTACAACACCATTTTTTACCATTTAATTCGAGCCTGAGAAAATGAAATTAAATGGTATTTTTTTGAAAATAATTTAAAAAAATTTAACCCCTATGATCAAAGGATGTAGTAACATGAAACAAAGAACAAAGGATCAAATTCTAAATTATCTTCATGATTGCTATTCACAAAATGTGAATGCTGTTGTAACCTCATCGCAAATTGGTGCACATCTGGGAATAAAGGGGACCATCATCAAGCCAATTTTACGAGATTTAAAAAAAGATGGTTTTGTGGTTCCAGCTCATAGTGAAATAGGAGAATCAGGATATCAAATTATCTCTAAAGGATTAAACAAAAATAAATCTAAACTTTCAGAATTAAAAGGAAATAATGAATCAGATCAAAGAAATAAAATAGTAAATAATGAAAAGCCCACTACACAAGCAAGTCCTGATGTAATTGCAAAATTTCAACTGACAGAAAATATTGAATAGTTACTAATAGGATCTAAAGTATCTTGATCAGAATTAACAAAGAAAACGACATTACTTTTCTTAGTGCATCAGTTACTGATTTTGCAGATTCTTTAGGGTATTGTGAATACAAAATTCCGTTATCCATCAAAGGTGTAAAGCCAAAACCATCACAATCACTCATTCAGGGAACCAAAGCACATCATGCAGAAGAAAAGTACGAGCAAGAACATGTAGAGTTGGAACCAGTATCGATACAACAAATTGAAGATAAGGAAGAAGATATTGAATTTGCAAGAGAGAATATCCACTCTACTTTGATGATGCCATTTGAATTTCCTAAAGAGAATGTGCTCCTTACACTATCAGGAAGAATTGATAAAATTCTCAGAGTAGATGAAACGTTAATTGTTCAAGATGATAAATTTGCAGGACGTCCACAAACTTATGATTCTAAAACACAACCATACCCTAGCCAATTACTACAAGTGTTAACCTATCTCAACTCTAGTTTTTCCTCAAAGAGAAAGCCCAATGCTGAGGATTTCTTTGAAATGCCACACACTGAAAAAAAATGGCAGATTAGAATCTGTGATAGAAAGACTAGAGAGCCATACAAAGTATTCTCAGAAATTCAAGATGCTTTCTCACTTCATTATCTGAATGTGTCATTGCAAAAATTTACAACTATATCACTTGGAATTACAGAACCTGAGCATCACAACAGTGTAAACAAGTGTAATGCTTGTAATTTGAAGACTTTATGCAATTATAGAATTTAATTATTTTGTAAAATTCTGGTTCAATTCTTATTTTGAATCTTTTTTCAAAATCTCAAGAATTTCAGTATTACTTTTAATCCAGGTTTTCAGATATGCATAAAATAGAGTCTCCAAGTCATCAACCATTCCTGCAAGTTTTGGGTCAGAGCGAATCTCTTTTAGCTGCTCATTTAGATTCTCTAAAATTACCTTCAAGCCCTGATTAGAAACTTCTAGTTTCTTGATTGCCTCTTCTGCACCCATGAAATTCACACGATATAATGATAATAAAAGATATGCCTAAATGCTAGAAACTATTCTCAAAGGCCACTTTATCCAAAGGCAATTGGCCTCCACGAACACCCGCATCCTCTGCTCTTTTTCCAACTACAACCATCATTACAATCAAATGGTTTTCAGGTAATTTTATCAATTCAGCTAGTTCATCATATTCAAAACCGACCATAGGACAAGAGTCAAGGCCCATCTGTTTTGCTGCCAACATTATAGTTTGAGCAGCCATCCCACAAGAACGAACTGCCTCATCGCGTTGGTTTTGTAAATTGCCATCATATTTTCGCTTGAGTGCAGCAGCTACCATCTCTTGTTTTTCTACAGGATGATTCTTCCAGTAACGTAGTGGTTCTGTACTCCATGAAGTCATATCTCCACACAATACTATCACCAAAGAGCCATCCTTAGGTTGGGCCTGGCCTCGAGCAGCAATTGAAATCTTTTCTTTTACATCCTGATTAGTAACATAGACAAACCTCCAGTTCTGCTGGTTGTAACTAGTTGGAGCCAAAATTACATGGCTCATTAATTTTGTGACATCATCACTATTCATTTTGTAACTACCATCAAATTTCTTTATTGCACGTCTGGTCTCTATTGCCTCAAAAACATCCATGATACTAGTAAATTATTATCTAAATTAAATGAAACGAAAAGACAGTAGAACTTAAGATCAACTCCCATTGGGTGCCGATGACAGTTCTTCGCTTAAAATCAGTAACCAGTGGTTCTCTGATGACAGCAGTTCTCTTAAGGCCTGAAACATTTTGTAATCAGACGAAAGACAATCTTTTCTTATCCTTACAAAGGAGATTTTGATATTTAACCGGTACTACCTTTTCCTACTAGTGTCAATTGAACAAATTTCCAGATAGTGTATTTATTAGGTCAGGGCAAACTGCAGAACATCTTGAAGATTGCAGTTATGGGTATGGGTGTAGCAGGATCTTATCTTATGGCCAGACTGAAAAATTCAGAACATGAGGTAACAGGATATGAGCGAATGCGAGAAGAAAACCATGATTCCATTTGCGCATGGGGAACAATAAAACCAGTACTAACTGAATTTTGTAAAAAGACTGGCAGAGATTTTAATGACTTTCTAATTCATGACGGTGAAAAGATGCATGTAAAAATGAACGACGATATAAAATTCGATATCGGACTAAAGGGATTATGTACATATGACAAACTAGCATTAATCAAAGATTTCATTAAAGATTCCAAAGTTATCTATGGAGAAGCACCAAAGCTAGAAGAATTAGAAAAAGAGTATGACCTGATTGTAGACTGTACAGGATTTCATAGAGTATACTTGCCAAAATTAAAAGAAGATTTCTTTTTACCAACATACGAATACAAAGTTGAATATGAAGACAAGGTTCCATATGATGACTTTTACATTGAACCATTTCCTGGAATGTCAGGTTACTTTTGGTATTTCCCACTAGGGGAAAAACTAGCACACATTGGAGCAGGGGATTACAATAAACAACACATCAAGGCAACTGATGCTTTCCTAAAAAAACACGGAGGAAAGATTCTCAAAACTAAAGGTAGACCAATCAGACTTGCAACACCGGATAGATGCAAGCCATACTATTCAGGTAAAGTTGTAGGGGTTGGAGAGTCAATAGGTACTGTGTATGCATTGTTAGGTGAGGGAATCATTCCATCAATGCAATGCGTTGAGATATTTTTAGAAAACATGAATGATTTCAAAGCATATGAGAAAGCAGTAGAGAAACACTACAAAGTGTATGCCAAAGTGTTTAATTTTGTGCATGCAAAGATTCAGAAAAACTTTAGTTTCCTCAAGGCATTACCGGATTTCATTGCAATATTCATTTACATGAAAAAGCATGAAGACAGATTTGGAATGAAGATCAAAGTTTCAGATTTGATGAAAGTTGCTAGAGCCTAAGTAAAACTTTAGGATTATTTTGTATAAGTGTTTGATGGAGTTATTCCATCCCAAGTTAAACCACTTGCAACAAGATTAGTTACTTCTGTAGTGTATGTTCCTGATGGGGCATTTTTCAAAGTAAATCCTACGCCTCCAGTAGTATCAGTTGTTCCAGTAGCAGTCCAAGAACTAGCTCCATTTACAAGAGTAATTGAAACAGTTGCACCACTCACATTATTTCCAGAATCATCAGATACATTTACTGTTACAGTAAGATGTCTATCATTATTTTTACCACCTGAACCAGAATAAGTTATAGAATCAACACCAACTGTAGTCCCAGTAACTGGTGGAGTTCCCACAGTAACTGTAATAGAATCACTGCCGGTTTTTCCACCAGCATCTGTAACTTGTGCAGTTATAGAATGAGTTCCATCACTTAGAGAATTTGAAAATGAACCTCCAGTACCAATAGAACCATCAAGATTAGATGTCCAGGATAAATTAGCAGTAAGATCTCCATCTTCAATATCACTTGCAGATCCTGTAAAAGAGATTTCAGTTATAGAATCAAATGATGAATTATCAGGAGTAGAAATTGTAACAGTTGGGGAATTGTTTGTCGGAGTAGATGTGCCAGGGTATAGGAAAGTTATTCCATCAATGTCATCTTGTTGTAAATCACGATTTACATTTTGATAAGAGGGATACATGATAGCAGAGATATCTTCAGAGTGGCTTAATCCGGTAACATGGCCGTTTTCATGCAAAAATACAGTTTCAACATCATAATGATTCACACCATCAGTTGCCCAAGAGAAATTAGTGTTCAATGCCATATCAGCCTCATCATTGCCGCCAGTACCAGACCATGTAACACCTAGGGTGTTTGCATCTCGTAATGCAAGCCATGCAACATCATTATTTCCATCAAAGGTTTGTCGACCTTTACATTCTTGAACTAGTGAAGGGCATTTTCCGGTTTCTCCACCATATTCAAAAGTGAAACTAGATGTGGCAACATTATTCCAAGAAGTATGAGTGTTAAGTAAAGCAGTAATTCCATTACCACCAGTAGGATCATTTTGTGGATTGTATCTCTGAATAACTTTATCATTTCCAGGATCAGAATCTGAAAATTGGTCCCAAACTAAACCAGTTAGAGAATATTCATCAGCAGTGAATGGTCGTGCACCATGATTATACAATGCTGCTGCTGCTGCTTGATTTTTGTCAGCTCCTGGTGGAACTTCTAACAAAATATGAACAAGTAAATTCTTTCCTGGAACTATTCCAGAAACTGCAATGACTTCAGGCTTACCAGGATTATCTTGTCCTTGGGCAAATACAGGAAGTGAATATGCGAGTAAACTTACAAACAATAATGATGCTACAAATCCAATTAAAAGAGTAGTCCGGGCCATTTTTTACTAATGTTACGTCTCAAAATATGCATTTAACCGTTACTTACAAATTAAACAACTAAGAAAAACTAACAGAACCAAAGCCTTCGCGATTTGTTCTGTTTGATGCCATGTTGTAATCATAGATTGTAGTAGAGTATGCTTTTAGCTCATCTTTCATTTGATCTAAATTTTCTGCCAAGTAAAATCCAGGGCAGTCACCAGTGAATTGGTAGGTGGCATGAACTCTAGCCTTTCCTTTCTCATTTTCCAACCAACTTGCAAACGGATAGAGATAGCAAACGCCTGGCCTGTCAGGATGCATAGAGCAGGCACCCGCATCATCTAAAAATCTACAAGAAATATGAGTTCCATCATCAGCTTCTGTTTCATCAGTTTTTCTTTTTAGATTAATTGTAGTCATTGTAGTCATTTGTCCTGACGGTCCTGGTTCCTGATACGTTACAGTGAGGGTTTCATTTTTAATAAAATCAGGAGTACTTTTGTATTTCAAACCTTTGCCAATGGTGATTAGATCATCAGATGTTAATGGCAGTCTACCTTGTCTGTCACAGCAATTGTGACAGTCAGGCCAAAAGCATTTCCACAAGATATATTTTTTTTCTGAATTCAAATAAGGTACATGAAAAACTACATCTTTAACTTTAATTGCATAATCAGAGACATCCGTAATTTTACCTAGCATAAATTTTCTAAGAATTGGATCAACATCCCAATCCTTTTCTAACAAATCTAATGATTCTTCAATTTCGTTTTGAGACAACTATTAAGTTATAACATCTTTTGCAGATGTTATTAATGTTGAGTGAAAAAGGAAAGTATGCCTCGGCCACAGAAAACAGAAGATTCGTATGGGCTGAAATAATTTGGCCGTTAATTTTAGAAATCAACGATGTAGCATTTTCATTAAAACAATTTCAAGAAAAACGTGAAAAAGTGTGTAAAGAAAAAAATGTTGTAATTACAATTCCTTCTAGAGGATTAGTATCATTAGTGCAAAAAGGAATTTTGCGAAAAGAAGGGAACATCTATTCAATTCATTTTAGATTAATTCCATACATGCGATTAAGAGCAATATGTGATTATGCAACTACAATTCGCGAAGTCAGACTAAAATAATTACAACAAATGAATATATTCTAAAACATTAGAATTTCTTCAAGTAGCCCGATAGTCTAGTGGTCAAGGATTCTGCCCTCTGGATCTCAAGAGTGGATAGGCGGGGACGGCAGTTCGAATCTGCCTCGGGCTACTGATAAAATATGAATAATTTTGTAGAGTTCTATCTTGATGCTTGTGCGATGCGTTCCAACTCATGTCTCTTCTTTACAGAAGGTGCATTTTGATCATTGGATGCTGCAAGCATAAGTTGTTCTGCCATATGTTCTTCAATTGGTTTTGGATTTGAAAAAGTTGCTTCTTTTACTGCATCTGCAATAAACTTTAGAGCCAAGTCAACTCTTCTGATTGGAGCAACATCTACTGATACATGGTATGTAGTACCACCATAAACAATTCTAGTAGTATCTTCAGTTGGGGCAGAAAATTCTACTGCTCTAACTAAAACTTCAACAGGATTTTGTCCTGTTTTTAATGCGATAATATCAAAAGCAGTTTTTACAGTATTGAGTAATTTAGTTTTCTTACCAGTCATTCTACCAGTGTTCTTTGCATATTTTTTACCAAAGTGCATTGATTTGTTGATTAATCTCTCAACAATGTTAACATCTGCTTTATTGAATCGCTTTAATGCTGAACGGCCATAAGTGTAAGGTAAGATTTGTTTTCTCAAAGAGATAGCAGTTTTTAATCCAGGATCTTTGACCTCGATATCAGATAAATCCCATTTTCTAAATAATAATAAGTTCTTAGTTTCAGCCATTTCTATCTCCTTGGTTTCTCCTTCTTACCAATAACTAATTCATGTAAGGATGTACCGTTAACTTTGAAAACTTTGAATCGAACTCCAGGAATATCTCCCATTGCACCACCTTGTGTTGCACCCATACCTTGAATGTGAACTTCATCGTGTTCATCAATGAAATTCATAGCACCGTCTCTTGGCAAAAATGCTGTTACAGTTTTTCCATTTTTAATTAATTGAACTCGCACACATTTTCTAATAGCAGAGTTTGGTTGTTTAGCTGCAATACCGACTTTTTCCAAAACAATACCACGTGCTTGTGGTGCTCCTCTAAGAGGATCAGATTTTACATCAATGCCTAATTTTCTTCTTTTGTAAGTTGAAATGGCCCATCTTTGTTTCTTCTTTTTAGTTGTAAGAACTCTACCGGCAAATAATCCTAGTGGTGATTTCCTCATATCTTACATCTCCATAGTTGCGCGTTCAGGACTATTAATTAATACACTGCTAATATCAAAATATCGTTTTGCAAGTAGTCTGGCCTTCTCTGCATTTCTGCCTTCTCTTCCAACTACAATGCCTTTCTTTCTTGGGTCTACCATAACTATTGCCTGTTTTGTACCATCAGGTCGTGTATTTATTTTTACTTCAGAAACTAATTTGGAATTAAGCAAATTAGACAAGAATTTTGCAGGATCTTCATCAAATTCTACCAATTCAACATTCCTCTTAACAATATTTTGTAATGATTTGATATGGACACCGCCCTTGCCAATTGCAAGCCCCATTTTACCAGTATTAACTACAAAAATTACTCTATCTTGTTTTTCATCCTCTACACAATCACGTGCAGTTGCACCAGTAACATTTTGGAAAAGTGACATCATTCGCATTTGATCAGTTGAGAGTTTGATTGATTGTGTCATTAGAATTCCTTTTTATCTCCAGACAAAAATGTCTTATTTGAATTTTTAATTAGAAAATTAAAGTTGAACAATTTTTTCCTCAACTACCGTATCTTTTAAAATTGATTTGATGCTTGCATCATCTAGAGAAGTAAATGAAATTGTCGAAATTCTAAATTGTAAGCCACATAATCTGCCTAATGCGACTGAGGTCCCTTGAAAGTTTACTAAAGGTATTTTTTCTTTTTTTGCATCGGATTCAATTTGCTCAAGCACTTCTTTCTTAAGTGATTGAGACAATACAATCAGTTTGGAATTTTTCATAGAGTTTAAAACTTGTTTAGTGCCCATTGTTAGTTTATCTTCTTTTCTAGCATCTCTTAATGATTTTTCAAGTATCTTACTCATGTGATTTCCTTAAGTCGATCGTCTTGTCAGGGCTTTATAGGTTTATTGAAAAATTAAGCGTAGGATATAAGAAAATTAGTTTTGTAAACCAAATAAAGAACTCAAAGTGGAAAACAGATTACCTATTTCATCAAAAAAATTACTTGGTTTTTGTTTTTCAGAATTTTCTAAAAAGAATTTTTCAGATTCTAGGGATTTTTGGTTAGAGATATTTTCAGAGTCAAATTCAGAATAATTGGTGGAGGTATCAATATTTGAGGATAATACGATCTCAAGGTTTGCTCTAGCAGCCAGATAATTTGGATTTTGTTCCAAGACTTCACCATACAATAAAATTGCATCATCGAAATGACCTAAATTTGCAAGTGCATTTGCCTTGTTATTTTTTGCAGGAAGAAAATTTGGATCAATTCTAAGGGCATGATCATAATACACTATAGCCTCAGAAAAATACCCCAGTTTTCCCAATGCAGAACCTTTGTTTACAAGGATTTCCACATTGTTTGGATTTTTGATTAATGATTCATTAAAAAAAATCAATGAATTATCAAATTGACACAGTCGGTACAACGCTGGCCCCATTCCATCATAGTATGAAATAGTATCAGCGTATGTACTAGAATCACATTCTAGCTGAATTTGATTAAGTAATTTTCCCAATTCTATATCTTCTACGGTTAGATTAGTTGGTTTTTTAATTTCATCATTGACTTTATCTATAACAGGATCTTTTACAACAGGATCTTTTACAACAGGATCTTTTACAACAGGATCTTTTACAACAGGATCTTTTACAAC
>JABMOR010000136.1 GCA_013203245.1 Candidatus Nitrosopumilus sp. | reverse complement strand
TTTGTAACGGGACATGAAGATCCTGAAAAGAAAAAAGAGATTGTCAAATGGAAGAATCTTGCAAATTCAGTTGATACAATTGTAATTATGATGGGATTATCTAGAATTGATGTTATTTGTAAACAACTTGTCGCTGGGGGGTTGGATAAAAAAACTCCTGTGGCTGTAATTCAAAATGGAACTACTCCTCAACAAAAAATGATTAAAGGGACTGTCACAAACATTGCAAAAAAAGTTAAAGAAAATAAAATAACACCTCCCACAAACATCATTATTGGTAAAGTAGTTGATTTGTCAGAAACTATTGGGTGGAAATAATGCTTGATGGAAAAACAATTGCTATAACACGCTCACAAGACGATGCCTCAGAATTCATTTCTCTGGCTAAACAAAACAATGCGACACCAATTCCATTGCCTACAATTGAGCTTGTTAGTAAGGGCGAAAAAATTGTTGATGAGTTTTTAGAATCTGTTGAAAAATACAATCCTGACTATTCTGTTTTTATGAGTTCTAAAGCTGTAAAATTACTATTTGACACTGCAAAGAATGCTGGCAAGTTGGAGCAATTACAATTAGCAGTTGCAAATACAACAGTAATGTCTGTTGGACCTAAAACAACTATTGCACTTGAATCTGAAGGAATCAAAGTGAATCATCAACCTACAACTTTCTCTTCAGTAGGTGTTGGAGAAGAATTTACAAAGATTCACGCAGTTGGTAAAAAGGTAATTGTTCCTCGTAGTGGTGCATCTACTCCATTTCTAAAAGAATTACTAAACAAAATTGGAATTGATGTTTTGGAGATTCATCTGTATGATGTATGTGCGTTTAGAGACACAACTCAGTGGAATGGATTTCGAGAATTATTCTCTCAAAATAAAATTGACGGTGTTGTATTTACTAGTGCATCCTCTGTTAGAGGGTTCTTTGAGATAATGTTAAAGGACTATGAAATGGATTCTTTGCTTGATAATTTGGCAAAATTATCTGTAGTCTCTATTGGACCATTCACATCAGATGAATTAAAAAAATTCAAAGTCAAAAATACTGTCGCTGAAGTTCATACCGTTGCTGGTGCATTTGATTCAATGAAAAATACCTTGACTGTTTAATTACAAATTTAGATGAATTTAAAATTAGATTGTATCGTAAAATGGAGCCTTTCTGACTTTACTTGGGTGTAGAAAACAATGAATGAATTACAAAATAAAGTTTAGTAACTGTTAATACTTTAAAGTAAAAAATTAGCATAATGAAACACCTTAAAGAAAATAATACTACTTACAGAGCCCATTGGTGGAGAGCCATGTCGATGAGTGTAACATTATTTATTCATGCTTGGATACCTTCTTTGTTTCCAACTTATGCTTCTGACAAAATGAATCATAATCAAGACCGCAAGTAAACTCCAAGAAATACATGATCTGATTACATGTGATGTTGAATCTGAAACATGAGTTTGTTTTCATCTTTGATAGATTGGTAAACTCAAAAGTTATGTTTGACTTCTGAAATTTTTGAGTGTCGTATGTGATATTTTCTGAGATTTAGCTTTGCCTATTTAGCTGTGCCTATTTTTCCTCATGTATTTATAATATAACGGGGTTATGATGGATATGACTGCTGAAAATTTGGATATGGATTATTCAAAATATGATTTTAAAGACTCTACAGAACTGTATGTCCATCTTAGCAAGAAAGGCCTGTCTAAGAATACTGTAATTGAAATTAGTAAAATGAAGGATGAGCCACAATGGATGCTTGATTTTAGATTACGTTCTTATGAAATTTTTATGCAAAAACCAATGCCAACCTGGGGTGGAGATCTTAGTCACATTGATTTCCAAAATATTTACTATTATGCAAAAGCATCTGAAAAAGTAGAAAAGAATTGGGATGATGTACCAGATAATGTTAAAAAAACATTTGACAAACTTGGAATTCCAGAAGCTGAAAAGAAATTCTTAGCAGGTGTCGGTGCACAATATGAATCTGAAGTTGTATATCACAGTCTAAGAGAAGACTTGGCAAAACAAGGAGTTCTCTTTTTAGATACTGATGCAGCTCTAAAAGAACATCCAGAACTATTCAAAAAATACTTTGGTAAGATTATTCCTCCAGAGGATAACAAATTTGCAGCATTAAACAGTGCAGTTTGGAGTGGTGGTTCTTTCATCTATGTTCCACCGGGTGTCCATATTGACATGCCTTTACAAGCATACTTTAGAATTAATGCAGAAAACATTGGTCAATTTGAAAGAACATTGATCATTGTAGATGAAGGGGCAGAAGTACATTACATTGAAGGATGTACTGCTCCTGTC
>JABMOR010000135.1 GCA_013203245.1 Candidatus Nitrosopumilus sp. | reverse complement strand
CTCTCCAGGCGGTCAGGGATTTGATTATTCTGCAGTTATCCACATTGATACTTTACGTGATATGATGAGTAGACATGGGGAAACAGGTTCGTTTATGGTAAAACTTTACGATCATTCTAAAGCGTTTGAAGTTAAAGAATTCTTTTTGCGTTCATTTCCAAATGATGATTTTATAGCTGAAACAACAGAGGAGGCTTCTGAAGCACAACTTCAAGGTTTTAGATCTGGTATTGCAATGATTAACATGATTGGTTATTTTGGAATGGGATCTTCTGCATTTGCAATTGTTACAATTCAAATGATGTTGGTAAATGGTAAAACAAGAGAAATTGGTGTAATGAGATCTATTGGAGCCAAAAGAAAAGATATTCTAATAATTTTCATTGTCCAAGGAATGATAATTGGAGCTATAGGAGCTGGTGTAGGTACAGCAGCAGGATTGGGGTATACTGTATATGCAAAGGAGACAAAAATGTCATTTAATGGTAGTCTTCCGTTAGAGGTAACTTACAATTGGCAAAAAATTATTCAGACTGCCTTTACTTCATTCATTTTGGCAATAATTGCGTCTCTGTATCCATCCTATAGGGCTACAAAACTACTACCTGTGGAGGCGATGAGAACTGTCTAGTGTACTTGAAATTAATAATTTGAGTAAAATTTACGGTGAAGTAGATAACCGAGTAAAAGCTCTTGATGACGTTTCATTTTCAATTAAACAGGGAGAAATTGTCTTAATTGTAGGAAGTTCTGGTTCTGGTAAATCTACATTACTAAATATGATTGGACTATTAGATCAACCTACAAGTGGCAAAATATTCATTGATGGAACAAACACTACAACTCTTGATGATGATAAAATTTCATCATTTAGAAATAAAAAACTAGGTTTTATTTTTCAATTTTCTAATTTGCTCTCTGATCTTTCTGTTTTAGAAAATGTATTACTACCAATACAAATTTCTGGTACTAGTAAAATTACTGAGAAAGACGCTATTGAGTTACTAAAAGTAGTTGGTCTTGAAGATCAAATGTATAAACGTGCAAATAAAATTTCAGGTGGACAAGCTCAAAGAGTTGCAATTGCAAGAGGGTTAATCAATAACCCATCTATAGTTTTAGCTGATGAACCAACTGGTAATCTTGATTCTGTTACTTCAGCAACAATAGTTCAATTAATGAAATCAATGGCAAAAAAACTTAATCAAACATTCATTATTGTCACACATGATAGACAACACTTTGGTGATGTTGATAGAGTAATAACGATTAAAGATGGTAAAGCATTTGAAGGTGATCTACCATCAGAAATGGAGATTACTGTATGATGAATTCTAAAATTATTTTATCATTACTTGTAATTGGATTATTACCAATTATTTTTAATAATTCTTATGCGCAAATTACTTCAGGAGGATTTGGGCAGTCTCCTTTTGAACGTAACTTTGGTGATGTAAAATTTTTAGATGCTTACTTTGGTACTCTAAATAAAAAAATTGAAGTTGAAGGAGGCGATAGTAATGTTCCATTTACAATAGTATTTGCAAATGTGGGAAGTCAAGATATTACAGGAATTCGAGGTCAGTTAGATTTACCATTTGGTTTTTCAGCATCTGATGGCCCAGGCTCAATAATTCATGCAGATAGTGATTCAAATTCGTTAGCAGGAGAGAATTTCAACCTAACATTTTTTGTAAATATTGATAAAAATGCACAAATTCAACAATATCCTGGAACTGTAAAAGTTGATTACTCACGATTAAGAGAATCTGGGGTTCGATCAACATTTGCTGATTTTAATTTTAAGGTAACAGGTGATAGTTTGATTAATGTTAAAGCTATGGAACCATTTCTTACATCTTTAAGAACCAATAATGTTATTATTGAAATTGCAAATGATGGCACTGCACCTATTTCTGGTGTAGATATTACTGCATCTAACACACAAACAGAACTTGCATCAACATCCTCTTCAACTACTAATCTAGAAAATGTTGTAATTTTAGAATCAAGTTGGGATATTGGAAATATATCTCCTAAATCTGCAAGATATCTAACTGCAACTGTATATGTTCCAGAATCATTGAAAGGTGATACTTTAAGAATTCCGTTATTAATTTCATACTATAACAGCCATGGAGATCTTGAACAAATTTCAAAAATTGTTGATTTTTACATCAAGGGACTAATTGATTTAACAATCTTCAACGTTGATGTAATTGAATTATCTGGTACTCAAATGGTAATTGGTGAAATAATTAACGAAGGAAATCAAGATGGATTATTTGGTTTTGTTTCTATTGAATCTAAAGATAATTCTAATATTAAATCAAACACTCAATTTATTGATGAAATTGAAACAGATGCACCAGTACCATTTAATCTTCCAATTGAATTTGATAGTGAACCAAGATATGGTGAACATGACATCACAATAACTGTAAGATACAAAGATAGTACAAGAGATGAGATATTTCTAACTCATGATCAAACAATTTTTGTCAATGAACCATCAAATGATGATGAGAATGCTACTGATCCAACCATGATAATAATTCCAATTCTTTTGGTAATAGGATCTGCATTTTACATAATTCGTAGGCGTAAAAAAGCTGCAATTGAGGCAAGTTAAAGATATAATTTTAAATCTTGAATGGAGAAATAAGGAACAATAAATTGAGATTAACTATTATCATTCTCATTGCAATTTTATCTATAGGAAGCCTAGTAATTTCTTTAGGTTTTCTAACATCTGAAAAATATATTGATGTTCCTGAAATCACGAGTCAATATGAAAAATTAGAGACATACAAAAATGAATTAGAAAAAATTAATCAACAAAATCAGAAAACCCTAAATGAATTAGAAGATCAAATCAAAAATTCTGATGATATTCATCTTGATCAAATCAATAAAGAGATCAATGTAATAAAACAAGTAATTGAAGAAAACACAGCAGAATTAGAACAAGTAATTACAAAATTGTCTCAAATAGAATCTAAACCATAGATAATACTGATTTCCATTTTTGGGAAATTTACATCATAATTATATCATATCTTAAGGAAGTAATATCGGGTATGGCAAAGGATCTATTTCTCTTTCTGGTAGGTAGTATTGTAGGATTTATCACAACGCCACTATTGTGAGTATTGACAGTTTTCTAAATTCATATAGTAATTGATAATGAAATTTTTATTGCAAATATATCAAAAATTAACTATTGTAGGAGTAATTTTGTTAGTTGTAACTTTTTTAATTAATTATTACCACCAAGAAACTCATCCTGGTATTGGTTTTAACTATGCATATGTTACTGGGATTTTGATGTTAGTAGCATTTTCCATTAGTTTTATAATGTTTACAAAAAATCAATTACAAACATCTTAACTTCTTAATACAATCGATTACTTGATGTATTTTTTGAGAAAATCAGGTATCTTATCTATTTGAATTAAATTTATTTTTATAAAATATATTCGTAGAAATTCTTAGTGAGATCTAAATACCATTTTACAATTATCAAACTAGTCATCACCAAAATACAAATTGTTTTTGGTCTTAGACTATTCGTATTTTTGACCGTAAGATTATAAGCAATTACTGGATCTTGCGATTATGCCTAGCGATGAAATTGAAGTTCCAAAAGAACTACGAGAATTTATGCTTGAAGAAGCTCAAGAAACACTTCTAGGACAAAAAAACGGTGCAGACAAACAATATCGCTATGGCAATTTACACATTAGAGAATATGGTGATAAATTTTTAGTTCATAATGATAGAATTGATCCACGAAAAGATCCTATGGGACATTTAATTTATGACGCATCTGAGGTCTTAATTGGTTTGGCGTGCGCTATTTTTGGAGGTTCACAAATAGCAAGAAAAATTACAAATAATAATTCAAAAAAATTAACAGTAACATCAGGGTTGATATCTTCAATAATCTCTGGATATATTGGATATTTAGCTACTAAGAAAATTAAAAATTATCTAGAGTAATTGTAATGTCTACTGTAAGAACAATCCAAGTGCTTTTCAAACTTTTTCCATCTATTCTTGCATTACGTAAAGATAGAAAGAAATGGATTAATCAGGAAAAAAATCAAATTGATTCAGAACAGTTTAGAAAAAATGCTCGAAAGGTTCTTGACACATTCATTTCGTTAGGCCCTGTATACATAAAGTTAGGACAATGGCTTTCTTCAAGAGCAGATATTTTACCTCAACCATATTTGGAAGAGCTTTCAAAACTTCAAGACTGTGTTCCTTCTGCACCTTTTGATCAAGTAAAACCAATAATTGAAAAAGAACTTGGTCCAATTGATGAAAAATTTGATGGAATTGATCCTAATCCAATTTCTGGAGCTTCACTAGGTCAAGTTTATCGTGGTTCCATTTCTGGTCAGCAGATTGTTGTAAAAGTGAAAAGACCCGGAATTGAAAAAGTTGTTGCAAAGGATCTACAAGTCTTAAAAAAAGTTCTTCCTATAGCATTAAGATTTGTTGATCCAAATTTACGTTATTCTGCAAAAGCAATGCTTTCTCAATTCATTGAAACAATTTATGAAGAAATGGATTACACAAATGAACTCCAGAATCTTAAACAAATCAAACATGATATGGCTAGTTCAAGCAAAGTTATTGTGCCATCTGTTTATGATGACTATTCATCAAAAAACGTCCTTACAATGGAGTATCTTCCTGGAATCAAGGTTACCGATGTAAAAGCCTTGGATGAAAAAGGAATCGATAGAGAGCAGCTTGTAATTGATGTTCATAAGGTCTTTTTTACAATGCTTCTCAAACATTCCACATTTCATGCAGATCCTCATCCTGGTAACATTTCAGTAACTGATGATGGAAAACTCATTT
>JABMOR010000134.1 GCA_013203245.1 Candidatus Nitrosopumilus sp. | reverse complement strand
TTTCATGAAAGATCAGGCCCTAAACGAAAGTAACTATTTAAAAATCAATTACCATCATAACAACTACATTTTTTTGATATATGTCGATTACATCCCAAAAGTTTATGATCACGACAACCACACAAGATGCATTTTCTCTCTCTAGTCATAGTTTTTCTATTAAATCCTCCATGCTTTCCATCATTTTCTTATCTTCTAGCGCTTCAATTATTTTTAATCTCATATTTTTTACTCTGTTAACATCATCGGAATATAATGGAGCCATAGTTTCAATCTCTTTTTCAAAAAAATAATTTTCTAAATAATGCTCAAATTTTGATTTTAATTTTGTAAAATCAGATAATGTTATCTTATACTCATCAAGGTTGTTTGTAGCCACTTTGAGGAACCCATTGATTTTCAGCATTTCTTTCTTGATGTGATCAAGATCACCGGGTTTATCTTGAATTTCTTTAAGGCCATTATACGAATCAAGTGTTTGTGAAAGGATTTTCTTTAGATATTCATTATAAGTAACCACAGATAGAATCAAAATACATCTAATCTAAAGTTTAGTAAAAACAGATTAACTCAAACAATGTTTACAGGATTTGCTTTAAATTATCACTAATTATCTGAAATTACGATGAAAGGAGATGCCTATCTCAAATGTATTGATCCAAAATGTGGATTAGAATACCCAATTGAGAATACAAATGTTCAATGTGAACAAGGTCACTTGTTAGATGTAAAATATAAAAATAAACCCCCATCATCACTTAAAGAAGTCTTTTACAAAAGACGAGATTCTGGATGGAGTATATTTGATGAAAGTGGGGTTTGGAGATTCAGAGAACTATTGAATTTTTGTCAAATAGATACTGAGAATCTAGAGGAATGTTCAAAATATTTAGTCTCACTTGATGGTGCAGAAGGAAGACAGTCTAAACCATATCGAATGTCAAAAGCTGCAGAATTTATTGGAATTTCAAATAATAATTTGTGGTTACAGCCTGAAGGGTACAATCCCAGTGGATCATTCAAAGATAATGGAATGGCAGCTGCTGTAACTCATGCAAAAATGGTAGGTGCAAAGAAAATTGTTTGTGCATCAACTGGAAATACATCTGCATCAGCAGGAATGTTTGCAGCAAACGAAGGGATAAACTGTGATGTGTATATCCCATCAGGTCAAATTGCTCCAGGTAAACTTAGTCAAGCATATCAATTTGGAGCACAGATTGTAGAAGTAGACGGCAACTTTGATGATGCATTAAAACAATCATTAGATGATGCACAAAATCATGACGGATATACAGTAAATTCTATAAATCCTTTTAGAATTGAGGGACAAAAAACAATTCCATTCAGATCTTTAGAATATTTGCATTGGGAATCACCGGATTGGATTGTTTATCCGGGCGGTGCTCTGGGTAATACCTCTAGCTGTGGTAAAGCATTAATGGAATTACATGAATGGGGATGGATTAAAAAAATTCCAAGAATTGCCGTAATTAATTCTGAAGGTGCAAGTACATTATCTGATTTGTATAATGGTAAATTTGAAAATGAAGAGTTACGATGGAATAAAGGTGATCCTAACGTAGAATTAATTTCAAGATATTATGATCATTTAGATAAAGAAGGATTGAAACCAAAAACAAAAGCTACTGCAATTCAAATTGGTAGACCTGCAAATATTTTGAAAGGGTTGCGTGCATTAGAATTCACTAATGGAGTAGTAACTACAGTAACAGATTCTGAAATGCTAGATGGTATGTCAGTTGTTGGACTAAATGGTTTTGATTGTGAAATGGCATCGGGGGCAACAGTAGTAGGGATCAAGAAATTGATTAACGAAGGAGTAATCAAAAAAGATGATGTGGTTGTAGGAATTCTTACAGGTAGACAAAAAGATGCCATGATACCTGTAGATTATCACAGAAACCCTGAGAATAGATTTGCAATTCCACCTAAAGATCAGTCTTAATTAGGCTCGGAAAAGTTCCATCTCTAACTTTAAATCCATGTTTTACAAAAAAAATACAACCAAAAGATGGTGTTAAAAAACTAAATGTGTATTTGTTATAATTATTCTAAATTTTCTACGAGAATATCATGGTAGATTTATGGATTGAGATTGCAGTATTAGCTGTTCTCATTGGATTTTCGGGATTTTTCAGTGGACTAGAAGTAGCTTTAGTTGGTACGAGAAGTTCAAAAGTAAATCAATTAAGAAAACAAAAAGTAAAAGGATCAGAGGCACTCTATAAATTAAAACAAAATCCAAGTTGGATGATGTCAAGTGTGAATCTTGGCAATAATCTGGTAAATGTTGGTTCTTCAGCTCTTGCAACGAGTTTAGCAATCAGATTGTTTGGAAATGATGGTTTAGGAATTGCAGTTGGAGTAATGACATTTTTAATATTAGTTTTTGGTGAAATTACTCCAAAAACATATTGTAATGCAAACGCTACAAAAATTGCTTTACGATTTGCACGTGTGTTACTTGTGTTCAGTTATGTGTTATGGCCAATAGTAAAATTATTTGAAATCATTACAAAAAGAATGGTTAAATTAACTGGCAGTAGTGACACTTCACCTCCAATCACAGAAGAAGAGATTAAGGGAATTGTAGAACAAGGTTTAGCCGATAAAGCATTAGAAAAAGATGAAAGTGATCTTGTTCATAGTGCATTGGAATTTGATGATACTGTGATTCGAACGGTGATGACCCCAAGAACTAAGATGTTCACGCTCCCTGCAAAAATGCTATTGTTTGAAGCATTACCATTGATTAATCAAAACGTTCATTCAAGAATACCTATTTTTGGAGAGACAAATGATGATATTGTCGGATTTATTCATGTCAAAGATATCCTCCAGGAATTAGAATCAGATAATAAAATGAAAACATTGAAGCAGATTTCAAGAGATCCTGTTTTTGTATCTCAAGAAAAAAGAGTAAGTTCATTATTAAAAGAAATGAAAGGCAGGAAAACACATCTTGCCATAGTAATGGATGAACATGGAGGTGTTGAAGGGCTAGTTACATTAGAAGATCTAATTGAAGAAATAATTGGAGATATTGAAGACGAGACAGATGCATCTCCCAAAGCAGATCATCGTGTAATTGATAAAGATACAATTGAAACGGATGGATCAATTGAAATTGAAAAGATCAACAGTATTTTTAAATCAGACTTGCCTGAAGGCGATGATTATAGTACATTAAACGGCTTACTTCATGAGCGATTACAAGATATTCCACAAGAGGGAGACAAATTAGAAATCGACAATATAAAAATAGTAGTTCAAAAAGTAACAAAAAATATGGCAGAAAAAATAAGGATAGAGCGAATTAAAAAATAATATTATTTTTTAGCAAAGTATTCTTGTAGTTTCTGTTTTTTCTCTGCCATGTGAAAGATAGATTCAGTATGAGTAAATGCTTCTTTGTAAGATTTTTGAAATAACATTGCTTGCATTAACATGTGGTTTTCAGGAATAACAATTCCAGTCTGATCATCAGAATACATCATTTGTACAGTATCTCCAATAGATGCAGTCATGTTTGCATGAATGTGAATCATATTGGTATCAGTAAAATTAAATCCTATATTTTGAGCATAGTCCCTCACATCTTTAGTTCCTTTTGCAGTCCAAAGTGTTGCAACTCCAAATTCGTTTGTAAAAACATCGTGAATTTCAGATGGTTTTGGTGCTGTATCTTTGAATCTAATATCCATTATGTGCAAGTGCATTTGTCTAGTAGGAACTTTGATAGCGCGAACATACAAAGGCGCATCTTTTCCAAAATATAGTTTAACATCATCTCCATGGTGGGGTTTTTCAGTCATCTCTATGGTGTCTAAGAGTTCTTTTTCAGTTTGTTCAATATCGGCCCATCTCCTTACAAGAGTAACATCAAATCTAACTAATCGATCACCGAATTTATCGCGTAGTGGCTCTAAAATTTTTCCCATTCCTGTAACATTACAACTACCTTGCATTACGTGGTTTTTTCCTAATGCTTGATCATAATTTACTCTAGAATTAAATAATAAATCAGATACTGCTTCAGAACCAATTGTGGATTCTCCACCCTGATAAATTGCAGGAATGTTTTTTGGTTCATAAAGATTTTTTTTATTTTTGTAACCCTGTCCTTCAGGTACGGCATCAATGACGAAATCCGATTCATCTAATGCCGATTCAATAGAGCCTGAAATTTTATAATTTGAAAAAACATCTAATCGTGATTCAGGGACATAAACCTCAAGTCCTTTTGATATTGCGTCATTTACTTTATCATCTGGAGAGTATTTTCCAATACCTACAATAGTAATTTCTGGATCATCTTTTAGAAATGAAGCAATTCTACTTCCAATAGAACCATATCCATTAACAAAGACTTTCTTCATAAATTAGATGTGTTGGACCCATTTATTTAGATTCAGGATTATCTTATGTTGCGTACATTTCCAATACGCTTAAGTTCAAAATTCTTACAGGGAATTTGTGATTGCACCTCATAGACGAACGAAAATTATAAAAGACTTTTTTGACAAAGCTGACTCTAAAAACCTGATAGTTTACAAAGATTTTTCAAAATTTCCTGAAATTACAAAACACATCATCAATAATCGTAAAGAAGAAACTGAAACGTTTCAAGAATTTAATGATATTTTTCAAGATCCTAAAAAAATGATTACACTTTCAGGTTTTATTTCAAAAAAATTCAATGTTGATGAGGCATCTACTAGTAGATTGATGTCAAATTATTTTATTTTTCATGGTTTGAATTATCTTGAAAATACCAAGACAATTCTAAAAGAGTACATCGACCCAACTAAAAGAATAGGTAAAAAGAGAATTAGAATAACAGAAAGTATGACATTAAATCAATTAGTGACAAGCCTTGCTCAAGAATTGGGAATGGTAGAATTTGAGGAACTATTTCCAACTCACCTTCGGAATGTTTTAGGTTACTCAGCACGGTATTTTAAAAATGACCGACTCACTTGGATTGATAATAAAGGAAATGGGGTATCTGTATCGCAAAATGAGTTTGTAGATTTACTAAATGAATTTGATTCAAATTTTGTTGAAATAATTCATGAATGGGCAAGACGAAAAAATAAAAAAATTAAATCTTAAATTATTAATTTTACAATCATAGAAATCAGATGAATTCTGTATTGAGATTAACCAGAATTAATGAATACAGTTGAATTAGATACTGTTATCATTTCCACTGATTTAATCGACATATTCTCTTTTTTTGAAATATCTAGCATGTCTTTATGGTGTTCTTCATTCAAATGTTTTAGAAATTCTTCTTCTTCAATTTCATTACGTTTGAAACTACAAGATGGAAATATACAGTTGAAATTCAATAATCTCATTTTAGATGATTCAGTAGTTCCTAATTAGTTAGATTCTAAACTCCAATAATCTTGAAGTGTTATAGAAGAACATCATAAATTATTAAATAACATATTTTTTTAAATCCATTAAATCATCGGAATTTTTTACGTTTGTTAATGATTCTGCAAAGTCCTTTGTTAGTTTTGGTAGGCATTTTTCATGATAACTATACACTCCTTTTTTATTTGATTCAATATCCAGAAACACAATATTTTTTATATTCATTATGGGTGCTTTCATCCCACAAATGACACACTCTTCTTTTGGTGCTCTTTCACCAAATTTCATTAATACAATTTGATTCATTTCTTCTGGTTTGTTCACGTTGATTTATTGTAATTAAGACTCTAAAAAGAAGTAATCTAAGATTCTAAACTTCAATCATAACTTAGATAGTTTCATTAGATCGTTATTTCTAATGTTATCACTTGACTGTCATTATAATCACAGAAAAACAAATGACAGACATACAAACAAAAATTCGTGGCAACGTTGCAAGAATGTTAGATTTTCTTTACAAGTGTGTAGGTGATCCAAATAGTCCAAATCACGATATGCCAGATATTCACATCTATGAAATCTATTCAATACTCACTCATGCAATTGAAGAATATGGAAAACTAATCTATCTGAAATCATTAACACGTAATTCAGATAACAAGTATGATGTAGACTATTCCAATAAATTTACTAGTCATAAAACTAAATTTCGCTTAGCATTGAAAGATTTACCTGATTCAATCAAGGCGGCATATCCAAATGGATTTGCTACATCAGGATTTACTAAATTAGATCAGACAACTACTGTTGAACCAACTTGGAATAATAGATTAGATGTACTAAATGTAGATTTAGTAAAGGATGGATTAGAGAAAGGCAATCCCACAGACATTGAATTTAATGTAGATATGGATACATTGAGAAAGTCTATTTTTGAATTTAGAAGTTATGGGTTAAATTATTCCTCATCGTAGACAATTTCAAACTCTAATAAGATTAAGTTTGAAATCATTGTAGGGAATTGGATATCTAAAAGGTAATGTCAATTTTTCCATCATATTGTTGTGATTCAACTTTATCAGAACCAATACAATCCCTAGTACCTCGTTGATGTTTTTCCATACGGTATTGTAGAGTAAAGGTATCCACTTTTGTAATGTTCAAACCATGACTTCTTTTTGTATGGCTTTTTTTTGCATGAATCAATGTGGCATTTTTCACCCTCTTACAATCAGAACATCTGATACGTTTCACGTCGCCTTCTTTGATAATCATGTCTTAATACGAATATTTAGAATACTTAAGTTCACAATTGTTGTAAAAAATTCATGGATTTGGAAGGATTGCCTCAATCAATGAAGATAGGACTACTCGGAGGGTTGGGTGTAATGTTTGTGATTGGGGCTTATGTAATTGTCAATTTCTTCTTCTAAATTCCAATGAATATAACTTGAAAAATAAATGAGATATTCTGCAATTCACTTTGGTTAGTTTAGAGATAAACACGCTTAAGTTGATATGAAAATTCTAAAAATCATGGATTGTTTTGTTTGTTCAAAAAAGAAAGAAGATTTTGAAGTATGGAGTAATAAAATAATCATTGCAGCAACATATGATTCAGAATTACAAAATCATGAATTAATACGTAAAATGACTGAAAAATCTATGATTTGTCACGACTGTATGCAATCAATAATTAATCAAGTGAATCAAAACATGGAATGAATTAAAAAGAAATCAATACGCTTATTTCTTGAACATTTTACAGTGAATTATGGTAAACTCATTAAGAATCATGATGAAATCATTGGGGGATTACAATAAAAAAAAGTCATCTTCAACAGATGTTAATAATATTACATGGACCCAAAAAAATCCAACGGATCCGGATAAATCAAGAAATAAAAATAGAAAAAAAATTTCTCCACTAAATATTATCCCCTCAATTAATAATACCAAAACATCAAAAATACTTGAAAGAGTTTACAAAATTGAACTAGTTTCAAATATAAATAAATTAAAAACCGAGAAATATGATAGAAGATTTGAAAATTCTTCTGCATCAAATTGCCTAATAGGACCTGGTTTTAAAAGACCTGCAAGATAATCGGATATAATACAGGCCTACAATACGCTTAAGTTCATTCTAATGTTAATGAAAATATGGATGAAGAAAAATTTTTTATTTGTAAAAACTGTGGAACGGAATTCCCATCAAAAGAGATAAGACTATACTGCAAAGTTTGTAAATCAAATTTAGATAATACAGGTAATTTACCAAAAATATGAATGGTTAAAACCATAATAATATCAATAATTTAATCAAAGACATGTCATCATTTATGAAAATATCCATAGCAATAGGAATAGTTGCATTCATCATTGTTTTTGTAACGATTTAACCAGTGCTCGCAAAATATCACTCTATAAGTGAATTTTGGCATCATTACAAATAGTGTGACAAAAAGTTAGGTAAAGATTATGAATGAAAAATAATTGAACTTTTGAGAATAGACTATACGCCTAAGTTCAAAATTTACATTGGAATTGAATACAATAAGTTTATAGATCGCTGATTCTAATTAACTTAGAAGGTTAGAGATAACAATATCTAGATTATTGGACGTCTTGACTTTCACTTTTTCATTACTCTTTTGTAGAATTACCAATAAGATTAAGTTCGAAATTCTTGTAGAAAATTCATGAGTTTTAGAGCAAGTGTTTTTTCAAAAAAAGAAGGAGTGATAATTATCGGAATTTCAGTTATTGTTTCATCAATATTGTACATCAGCTATGTTACAGGTAGGTAAGTTGGATTTTATAATAATAAAATAGAACAAGCCCATACAAAATCCCGTTGGATTTCCTTTAGAGTCGTTCTAAATTAGACTCATGGGGTAGAGGTGAACTTTATTCTTGTATCTGTTACGTACTTTTGAAACTTAAGTATTTCTGTAAAATCATTCCTAGATCAAATATATGCCTAAAAAAATGTATAGCCACATGAATTTTGAACTAGAGCCTATCGGAATTTAGAAAACAATCACTCTATTAATCAGATAGTGTATAGTACAGTGTCGTAGTGGTGTGAGTTTGCATATCCGTTAGGAAGGACTGAATTAACTACTCAGCTGCGAAATAAAGTTGGAATCTAAGGTAGAGTGACTTTTTTTAGTGTGGATAATTATCTAATAATATTGGAAAAGTCGGATCAAGATCCTGATAGATATGAAACAATATCAATTGAATCAAAAATTAGAGAGGGAGTTTTTCATAAAGTTGTTAAAGACTTAGAAACCGGAAAAGCTGTTTCTTGTTCTTGTAAATGTTGGAGTAAAGGAAACAAGCCTTGTTTTGGTATGAAAACTATTGGTTTTCCAGTTTAACATACAATAAATTGTTTATAAAATAATGAATAGTCAGTATGCAGTATAACATGAATTTTTACACACTTTTAGTAATATTAGGCATTTCAAGTCTCGGTATTTTTACAACCAATTTTACATATGCAGTAGATCCCCTTAGTGATGTAGAATTTTTGCAAAATGGTGTATTGGAAACTTCTGAAAATCAATTTCATGTTAGTGATAATATGAATATTAGAGAATTTTTCAATGGCGACATAATTCGTATTTCAGGGCAAACAATTGAAGGATTTCCATACATTACATATTCAAAAATGTCTAATGAAAAAATTGATACTCGTGGAGTAATTTTTATCAATAATCAATTTGTTAGATTATCCTTTGTTGAAAAACCAATCCAGATTGAAAAAATTGAAGAAAAAAATAACGATCTAGACATAATTGTTCAATATACTCAGAGCCCATTCAAAACAATTTATTTTCATAGATGTTAAAATATTTGATAAAGAACAAAACAGATACATCGATTACAACCAAAATTATGGATATGTTTCTAACACAAATGTAAATGTAAACATTACAGATCAAAACAAACAAGAAATATTTTCATCAGTTGGAATTACTAATGATAAAGGATTATTTGAAACAAAATATTTGATTCCAGATAATTCAAAAAGAGAAACATTAACCATTACAATAAATGCAGAAAATGAAAACTCCATCACATCAAAAATATTACAAGTGTTTACTTTAGGTAACATCCCAAATGATGGTGGACCTTAGAACAAAAGACTAAATGTGTTAAAAAAAATTAAAAACTATTGATACATGGTCCTTCACTAGCAATAGGAGCTGCAATAGCATCTGTTGTGATAGTAATTTCATTTTTAGGATTTAATGTCATTTCAAACCAAACAGAACTGGCAATAGAACCAGCTCCAACGGTTCAACAAGTAGGACCACCAAAAATCACAATCAATACATTTGTAGATAATGGTTCACCAGTTCTTGGAGACCCTACGGCTCCAGTCACATTAGTTGAATTTGGAGACTATCAGTGTCATTTCTGTAATGTTTTCTTTCATTCAACTGAAGATGATATTTTGAAAAATTATGTTGAAACAGGAAAAATTAAGATGATTTTCAAAGATTACAACATCATTGGTCCAGATTCTGTAAATGCTTCTCATGGAGCTCATTGTGCAAAAGATCAAGGGTTATTTTGGGAATACCATGATATCTTGTATTCAAATTGGACAGGAGAAAATAACGGATGGGCCTCATCAGAAAATCTTGGGAAATTTGCTAAAGAGATAGGATTAGACATGGATATGTGGACTCAATGTATGGTGGATGGAATCCACTCACAAACAATTCTTGCAAGTAATGAGGATGCAAAAAGTTTAGAATTAACTGGAACCCCTGCATTTTTTGTAATTGGGCCTGATGGAAAAACCACCAGACTTTTTGGAGCACAGCCTTATGACACATTTGAGAAAGTTTTTGAAAATGAATTGAAAAAATAATTAGTTGCGATCAGTTCTTTATGATTTATTAAAAGAAATTACTAAAATGTCCTTCCTAGTTACTTAGAATTTACCCAATATCCTTATTAATGAATTTTCGAGAGCAGGATTATGACAGCTGGCATAGATGACATTGCAATTTACATACCAAGATTGTATATTGATGCTGCCGATTTTGCAGAGAATAGAGGATTAGACCCCGTAAAATTACAAAAAGGTCTAGGAGTTTCACAAATGGCAATTGTCGATGCAAATCAAGACCCAGCATGTCTTGCAGCAAATGCATGTTTACGAATTATGCAAAAAAATAAACTTTCACCTGATGACATTGGTAGATTATACATTTCAACTGAATCAGCATTTGATGAATCAAAGGCAATGAATTCCTATGTAATTGGAATGCTAGAGCAAGTGTATGGTCAAGGATCATTTGAGCATTGTGGTGGAGTTGAAACAAAATTTGCATGTGTTAGTGGGTCGTATGCACTTTATGATAATACCAATTGGATTAGAGCAGGAGAAGCAGAAGGGAAACAGGCGCTAGTAGTTGTTTCAGATATTGCCAAATATGATATGGGCTCTAGTGGTGAGATGACTCAAGGTGCAGGGGCAGTTGTAATGCTTCTTAATGATAAGCCAAGGTTACTAGCATTTGATCCTAAAGTCACATCTACATCAATTAAAGATGAATATGATTTTTACAGACCTTTTGGAAAAGAAACCCCAATTGTTCATGGCCAATATTCCAATTTACTATACATGATTCAAGTTAGAAAAGCACTTGAATCATACAAGAAAAAGGTTGTTTCATCAGGATTAATCAAGATGGAAGAAGGTGAGACAATTTTAGACCATATGGATTACATCAACATGCACTTACCGTACAGTAACATGGGAAAGAAAGCTTTAGCGTATCTAGTAAGACATGAATGGCGACAACTCCCAAGATGGAAGAAAATATTACAAGAAATTGGAATGGATGAGCCGATACCTAAAGACCCACGTGGAACAATTGAATCCGTATTAGGCGATGAAGTATTTATGGCAAAAGACCATGAATTTACTAAACTATTTACAAAAACTCAAGAGTATCAGGAAGTTTTCGAATCAAAACTATCTAGTTCATTAATTGCATCAACTATGATTGGTAACTTGTATACTGCATCACTATACTTGGGATTCAGAAGTAGTTTAGAATTCGAATATCAAAAAGGAGTTGATTTGGAAGGAAAAAGAATAGGATTTGGCTCTTATGGAAGTGGAAGTAGTGCAATGGTGTTTAGTGGCGTTGTACAACCAGGCTACAAAGAAATTGTAAAGGATATGAATTTGGAATCAGAGTTTGGCCCACGAATAAGATTGACTTGGGTAGAATATGAGGAATTGCACGAAATCAAATTATCCCCAGAAGAATCTATGGTGCATTCCAATTTAGAATTCGTTCTAGTGAATAT
>JABMOR010000133.1 GCA_013203245.1 Candidatus Nitrosopumilus sp. | reverse complement strand
CTACGAACCCACAAGAATCGAAACATTTTGCTTGAATTTTAACCATTACTAAGATTTATCTGTAAATTAGCAATATTAGTAGTAAAATGGTAAAACCAATTTACATTGTATTGGGTGCTATTCCAGTTATTGCAGCTCTTTTACTCTCCACTCCGTTATTGCTAAGAAATGAAATCCCTACGTCTGCTGCCAATTACACTGATAATATTGAAATTGAATATACTAAACACCAATTGAAGAAAATTTCTTACGGTGTAACGGAACGAATTGGAGCGCAAAAAACTGAAATTCTTTACATCAAAAATGATGGCGACATAAAATATTCTGTAACTGATCACGGCTATCTGAAGCCTGACGTGCGCTCAAAACTAGATGAAAACAAACTTAACAAAATTAAAGCGCTGATTAAAGAAACTGGTTTCATTGCAATACCTTCTGAATCTTTTGCAATTATGGACAATGCAACTGAATATCAAAAATCAAATGTGAAAATTACTTTGAATGGACGCGTCAATCAAATTCATTGGCCGCAACAAAATGTAACTGCGGATTTCATTCCCCCAATCATCACTATGGTGGAATCTGAACTTGATTCGATTATGTCTGAATTTAGTGAATAGATACAAATAGTGATGAGGAAAAATTAAGGCATGCTTCCATTATCTGGAGAAAGACAAGATGCTAAAGGAATAATCTATGACAAAATCAATTCTATTGACACTTTACGCGGTTCATCTACTGTTAAACGCGGTTTTGCCCACATGCTAAAAAATGGCGTTGTAATGGACGTTACAAATGTGGAACAGGCTCTAATTGCCGAAGAAGCTGGCGCAGTTTCTGTTATGGTTTTAGATAAACTCCCATCTGAAGTTAGAAAAGCTGGTGGTGTTGCACGAACTGCAAGTATTAGAATTATTGAAGAAATTATGGACTCTGTAACAATTCCTGTGATGGCTAAATGTCGAATAGGACATGTCAATGAAGCACTAGTTTTGCAAGAAACTGATGTTGACATGATTGATGAATCTGAAGTTTTAACACCTGCTGATGAACTTCGTCATATTTGGAAATGGGATTTTACTACGCCTGTTGTTAATGGTGCAAGATCTTTGGCTGAAGCCTTGAGAAGAATTGAAGAAGGTGCATCAATGATTAGAACAAAAGGTGAACCTGGAACTGGAAATGTTGCAGAAGCAATAAAACATATCAAAAAAGTAAATGACGAATTAAGAACAATCAAGGCAATTTATGATTCTGGTGATAATCAAGATTTAGTTAGAATGGCAAGAGAATTCAAAGTATCTTATGATATTGTTGAACAAACTGCAAAACTTGGAAGATTACCTGTTGTAAATTTTGCTGCAGGTGGTATTGCAACACCTGCTGATGCAGCATATTTGATGTCACTTGGTTGTGATGGAATATTTGTCGGCTCTGGAATTTTCAATTCTGATGATGCAAAAGAAAGAGCACGAGCAATAGTTTTAGCTACTACTTTTTGGAATGAATCTGACAAAGTCAAAGAGGCTCAAAAAATGATTGATGAAAGACAATCTATGCTAGGTTTAGATGTAAACACTCTAGAATTACGTATGCAAGATCGTGGTGGGTCAGCATGAGTCTTACTGTCGGTGTATTATCAATACAAGGAGATGTTCAAGAAAATATTTTATCCGCTAAATCTGCAATTGATGAATTAGGAATTGATGGAACGGTAATTGATGTTAAAACATCTGAAGAAATTTCTCAATTAGATGGTTTGATAATTCCTGGCGGTGAGAGTACTACTATCGGTCAAATGTCTCTAGTAAACGGTTCTCTAAAGGTGATAAAAGAAAAGATTGAAGGTGGCATGCCTGTTCTTGGAATTTGTGCTGGTATGATTATGCTGTCAAATACAGCAAATGATCGTGTTGTTGGTAAAACTGATCAGCCATTATTGGGTATTCTTGATATCAAATTAGAGAGGAATTCATTTGGAAGACAAAGAGAATCCTTTGAATCTGATATTTCTTTAGATTCCATCAATATTCCAAAATTCAATGGCGTCTTTATTCGTGCACCATCTGTTTCTGATGTGGGTTCTGATGTGGAGATTTTATCAAAATTCAATAATCGTATCATTGCAGTAAAAAAAGGCAATGTTATTGGTACAGCATTTCATCCTGAATTAACTAAAGATACATCATTGCACAAATATTTCATCAATCTTGTGAATACATCAAAAAATTAATCTTTTTAATTAATCCAACAAATTATGCATGGATTTCAAATCTTTTTTGAATGCTTCTAGAGATTCTGGAATTTCTAATTTGATTGAATCTTTTAATGATAAATTCTGAGATTTTTTCTCATTCCAAACTTTTGAATTAAATTCTGAAATTTCCTTTGTGATGTTGCTCTGATCTTTAAGATTTTCTGGTGTGACTTGTTTTTCTTTATGAATACTATCTTTTGAATACAATATCTTCCAAAGGTGCTCAGTGATAAATGGAGTTATTGGTGCTAATAATTTCAAAATTGTTGATAATGTTTTATGCAGTGTAATTATTGCCCCATCTCTTTCCTCATCAGAGAAATCAATTCCGTAGGCTCTTGCTTTAACCATTTCAATGTAATGAGCTGCAAATATATTCCATGTAAATTCCCTAATTGCAATTGCTGGAATGAAAAAGTTGTATTCTTCATATCCTCTCTTACATTCTTTTACTAAATTATCTAATTCTGATAAAATCCATTCATCTGATGCAGTAAGTTTTCCTGATTCAATCACTGGAAAACTAGACAAAAATCTTGATACATTCCACAATTTACTGAGGAATTTTTTAGTTGATTCAATTTTTTGTTCATTACATCTAAAATCTTGTCCATGATTAATCTCACTTGCACTCCAAAATCTAAAAGTGTCTGCACCTACTTTTTCAATTACCGGTAAAGGATCTAATGCATTTCCCTTGCTCTTACTCATTTTCATTCCATTTTCATCCAGGCCATATCCCATTATCCATGCTTCAGACCATGGTTTCTTTCCAGTTAGTTGTTCACATCTTAGAAGTGTATAGTATAACCAAGTTCTAACAATATCTTTTGCTTGAGGTCTAATTGATACAGGGTATACTTTTTTGAAAAATTCATCATCTCTGTTAAATTTACTAATGAAAAGTGGAGATACACTAGAATCCATCCATGTGTCAAATGTTCGTTCTTCCCCAACAAATTCAGCGGAATCACATTTGGTACAATTACTGATGGGGCAATTTTCATTCCAAGGTCTATAGTATTTTCCAGGCTCAGGAACATGTGGTTCTGAACATTTTTTGCAGTACCATATTGGAATTTCAGTACCATAGTATCTTCTTCTTGAAATTGGCCAGTCGATATTGATAGATTCTAACCAATTCATTAGAATCTGCTTATGCATTGCTGGATAAAATGTAATTTCTTGTCCTAAACTTTTAATTTTTGGTACCGCTTCTTTTTGTTTTAGATAATATTCCTCCATTGGAATAATTTCAATTGGAGCTTTACTTCTCTCTGATACTGGTGTTCTATGAACAATATCTTCAGTTTTTTCTAGAAATCCTTTTGTTTCCAGATCTTCTATGATTTTGGTTCTTGCCTGTTTAGGTTTTAATCCTGAATATTCACCTGCAACTTCAGTCATTCTTCCATCTAATCCAATTGCAACAATCTCTTCTAATTCTAACTCTCTAAATAATGCTACATCATTTTGATCACCATAACTACATACCATTACAGCTCCTGAACCAAATTCTTGTTGAGCAGAATGATGTGTTCTTAATTCTACTTCTGCATTAGTAATTGGAACAATTATTTTCTTTCCGATATACTGTGTGTATCTTTCATCTTCAGGATTTACAATAATTGTTCTACATGCACAAAGTAATTCCGGTCTTGTACTTGCAATGATTATTTCTTTATCTGTATCTTTAATTTTGAATTTCATGTAAACTAGTTTTGTGGATAAATCTTCGTAAACTATTTCTGCATCTGCAATGGTTGTACCTGACACCCAATCGTAATTGTTAGGTCTATTTGCAAGATACACTTGTCCTTTTTTCCATAAATCAATGAATGTTGATTGAGTAAGTGTTCTGTATTCTTCTGAATCTGTTCTATAGTAGTTTGCAAAATCACCACTAATGCCTAAACTTTTCATAATGAAAATCATTTCAGCTTCCAAATCGTCTAGTGCTTCTCTGCACAGGCTCAGAAATTCACCTCTTTCCGTTTCCCTCATTCTGATCTTGTGTTTTTTCTCAGTGTACAGTTCCACTGGAAGTCCGTTCCTGTCAATTCCTATTGGAAAATAGACATTTTTACCTGCCATTCTTGCTGTGCGTGCAATCATATCAATTTGTGAATAATGTGCTGCAGCACCAATGTGCCAAGGCCTACCTGATGGATATGGTGGCGGTGTATCTATTGTAAAGTTATCATCTTGTGGTGTAAAATCATAAATTTTTTCTTCGTCCCATTGTTTTAGAATTTCTTTTTCTAATTCTGGATTCCATGCTTTCTCTGATATTTTAGGTTCCATTTTCTAATTATCTTGAAATATTTGAAATAATATGAGATCCTTTATTGTAACCTTCATAGATGTACACTCCTACTGCTTCTACATTTGATGGCATTTTTGGTACTAATAATTTGATAATTTCACTTGAAAGATTTTCTACTGTAGCTTCACCTTCTAATAGATATGTTGTATCTTTAGGAACTTGTAATTCAAACATTCCTTTAGGTCCCTCAAATTGAATTTGATAATGTGAATCATCTTCTTTTTTTAGATATTTTCTGTTAATGAAAAATTTATGATCAAATACATTTACAACTTCTTTGATTATTTTTTTAGCTTCACCAAAATCTAAAAGAAGATTATCTTTCATCTGTCCTACCAATTCAACCATTACTGAAGAAGTATGTCCATGTAAGATAGAACATTTTTCAACTAATGGAAGTATGTGTGCATAATCATATGAGAATGATGCATCTTCTAAAAATATAGAACCTGTTTGTGGCGTTTTATCATAAAATACCACATCCTGTAATTCTTTAATTTGTGCGACATATTTTGCATGTCCTATTGCCATTACTTTATCTTGAGGAAAATCTTCTTTGATTTGCTTGTACTTTTCAATATCCTCATCTGTATCAATTACTTCAATCAACCCTTTCTCTGTTTTGAAATCAACTAAAACCTCATTTCCATTCTTTAATGTTACTTTGTGATTGTATTCATATTCTTGCTCAAGAAAAGTGAGCATCTGTGCTACTGTTAACTCAGTTCTAGTTTTTAGCAAGTTTCCTTTCTTATCGATATATCGAAAATCTGAATCTAATATTGTGGGACTTGATGCCATGTGAAGTCAACTGACTTTGGATATAATATAAATTCTGTAATTATTATGCCTAAAATTCTTCATTTAGAACTATTTCAAAGAATTTAGAATTTTAGCCAGACTGACATCATTTTTTGTAATCCCTCCTGCATCATGAGTTGTTAATTCTATGGTGATTCTGTTGTATACGTTAAACCACTCTGGATGATGATTCATTTTCTCAATTTCCATAGCTGCCCTAGTCATAAAACCAAAAGCCTGGTTGAAGCTCTCAAATTGAAATTCTCTGTGTAGTTTTTCGTTTACAATACTCCAGCCTGGTAAATTCTTTAGTTGTTCATCAATATCTATTTGTGATAATCGCATCATGATTTTTTAGAAATAACGTTAAATTAAAAGATTGATTCATTACCCTTTTGGAGAATGTGAGTGTGAGAGATAATGGATGAGATGAATGAAAAATTACTTGAAAATATTAAAAATTCTATTTTTGAAACTGTTAAAGAAAAGAAAATTGGAGTTGCTTTTTCTGGTGGTGTTGATAGCACTCTAATTTCAAAAATTTGCTCAGACATGAATTATGATATTACACTATTGACGATTGGGTTTCCTGAATCTCATGATATCTTATTTGCAAAAGAAGTTAATGAACACCTGAAATATCCACACCATGTTCTAGAAATTGATTCAGATACTTTTTCTGATATTTCTTTAAAAATTAACCAAACAATAAAGACGGACAATCTATCTTGGAATGAAAATTGCATTGCATTTTACTATGTTTCTAAACTTGCAAACAGCTTAGGCCTTGATACTGTAGTTACTGCAAATGGGGTAGATGAATTATTTTGCGGTTACAATGCCTATCGCGAAGCGTTTTCTGGAGGGGAATCTCAAATTAATGAAGTAATGCTTGCTAAATTAGATAACGAACTAAAAATGATGAAGGCTGTAAATTTAATCTCATCTGAATTTGGAATACAGATACTACAGCCATTACTCTCACAGAAATTTATTGAATATGCAAAAACTG
>JABMOR010000132.1 GCA_013203245.1 Candidatus Nitrosopumilus sp. | reverse complement strand
GTATGGTGATTGGTTGGCGTATCATTTGGGATAATACAATGGCAGTTGGATTGAGAACTTTTACAATCACTTCTTTTAGTGAATCCTTTTCTGATTTTGAAAGTGATGGAATTGTTTTTTCAGAATCTAGATAAAACACAGATTGTATTACTTCACGTATTTCTTGCTCATCAAATGGCTTTACAAGATAGTCCCTTGCACCACACACCAAAAGTGAACGTTGTTTGTTCTTGTGACCTATGGATGTAAGCATGATGACGTTTGCATGAGGATCATGCTCCATAATTTTTTCTAATACTTCCTCACCATTCATTTCTGGCATCACAACATCCAAAAACACAATGTCTGGTTTTTCAGATTGGAATGATTGTACTGCCTCTTTTCCATCTTTGGCCTCGATAATATTTGTAAAACCTATTTTTGATAATGTATTTTTTAGAAGAGTTCTTTGAAGAATAGAATCATCTGCGATTAGAATTTTCTGCATTCGTGCCATCTTGTTTTATGAATTACAATTACATCTAATTACCTTTGTATTTTCTGATTCAATTATGAAAGAGCATCCGTTTTGTTTTTCTCCTAATTCATCTTTATAGCCAACATGAAGGGTCATCAAATGAGTGCATTTGGAACAAAAATTCTGCATAGTGATATTTTCATACTATAGGCAGTTAAATGTGTCATCATTACAAATTATTAAAAATTAATGCGTTATCAACTATGATAATCAATGATGCAATTAAGTAAAAAATAAACCTAAACATGTAAAAATGGAATTATCAGATGAAGAAATTGGCAAGCTAAAGAATTTTGAAAGTCAATATGTACAACTAAAAACAAAATATGATGAACTAAAAGAAGAGCATAATCAAATAGAGGACAAATGCAATCAGTATAAAGAAAAATTCTATGAATGGCAAGCCATCCTGAAGGCTCTGAATAATCTAAGCATTACATCAAAGACTGACACTGCAATGAATATCACATATGTTAATGATGAATTTCTAAAAGTTTCAAAATATCCCAGAGAAGAACTAATGGGAAGAAACCATAGAATGATTTCATCGGGTGAACATCTAGAATCTTTCTGGAAGGAATTGTATGGAACAATTACTAATGGAAAAACATGGCAAGGCATGGTAAAAAACAAGGCAAAAGATGGTTCATACTATTGGGTAATTGCAACAGTATTTCCAATATTAAATGACAAAGGAGAAATTATAGAATACATGTCAATCCGAAATGAGATTACTAAATTAAAAGACAGAGAATCTCAGATGGAAAAACAGGCTGAAATATTAGAAAATCAAGCAGCAGAACAAGAAGAACAATTATCCCAGCAAGAGGCACTAGTTGAGTTAGGAGCAGATTTGAAAAAACTTGATTCTAGCATTATCGATGGAACTGTTGCAGTTCAGGCAAAGCAAAAAATGGAAGGCATTAGTCAAATAGTTGATGAATCTGTATTAAGTGTCAAAACACTTACAGACATGACAAATGAAATTTCATCTGTTTTAGAAATAATAAATAAAATTGCAAGTCAAACGAATCTACTTGCATTAAATGCTGCAATTGAGGCAGCACGTGCAGGTGATGCAGGTAGAGGTTTTGCAGTAGTAGCCGATGAGGTTCGAAGATTAGCTGAAGGTTCAGGAAATGCCACAGAGGACATATCAAAAACTATTACTAAAATTCGGAATATGTCAGAACAGACAGTTACAAATATGAATCAAAGCTCAAAAGATGTTAAATCAAGTATGGATCTTGTAGATAATGCTCTTAATGCATTAAACCAAATCACAACAAAGATAAAAACAGTACTTGAAGTTGGTCAAGGTTGGGATAAAGAAACAATTCAACAAATGAGAAGGGAACCAAGAGATCAAGTTAGATTATCTGGAAATTAGAAAATATTGTAAATCACAAGATAGTAACTAGGAATTGTTGAGGCTAAAAGATTGGGTTATTATGAAAACTAGACAGTTTTGTCAACGAAGAATAAAATCTTTCAGATAATTACTACATAATCCTATACAAGATTACGAAATCCTCTTTTTTTAGGATGATGTTTTTATTAATTACACTTGATTTGAAAACGTGATATTTGATGGCGAAATGAATATTATTCAAATATGATGCAAAACATCCACTTAGTTCAAATATGACAAAAATGTATGTATAGTAATTGACCGGTTTAGATCGTGTTATTTTATTAGTCAATGATATGACAATTAAAGGAACAACTCGTGTACAAAAATATGGTTTTTTGACATCTCAATTATATTCAAAAGAACTATCTGGTTTGAATTTTTATAATGATTGGGTTCCCTATCGGTTTGGCCCTAATAGTCAACAGCTAGCTCAAGATCTAAGTATGTGTATTAAACAAGATTTGATTGATGAGCAAGTTGAACAGACTTTCAATAATAGATTAATACATAATTATACTTTGAAAATTAGAGGTCGTGTAATACTACGTAATCTTATGAAAACTCATGACGAAATGATTAAAATTCTATATGAAAAATTCACTGAATTAAATAAAAAATCTATGAGTTCAATCTTAAAAGATATCTACGAATCGTATCCTAAATATACTGTAAATAGTGAAATCAAAGATGAAGTGTTGAATAATGCTAATAAGTTCAATTTTGAATCTAATTTAGAAAGCAAAAAACTTAATCAGGAAATTGAAGATAAATTAGAATTAATTCGATCTGGTAATGTTAAAGGTAAAAAATACACTTCTTCTGAATATTTACAACATATTGATCAAATTTTGGAAGATTGAACCCGTGGGTTATACAACCGATTGATGATACAATAGATCGAAAATTGAGAAAGCTATTCAAGTCTAACTCTGACTTAATAAAAAATTACAAATCCTTTATTCAAGAATTAGAGTTTGTAGATGATCCTGCTGAGATTGGTGACAGAAAACATGGTAAATACAAAGATTGTTTTGGTAGACATATGACAAAATCCATTAGTTTACTTTATGCAATAAATTATGCGGAACGTATTGTCTACCTTGTAGATTTAGATGACCACAAGAACTTGTATGGTAGAGATAATCATTCCTAAAAATTTGTGAAATCTGTGTATCGTTAAATTATTTTCTACTCGGTTCGCGTGTGTAAACGTTAAATATTCGACCAAAAACTGTTTTTTATGAGTAAACCCGCTGACCTTGGATCTTTGAAAATTGGGTCTTACATTCTATTACCACATACTGATCAACCAAGTGGAGAGCCTTGTAGAATTGTAGAATATGATACTTCAAAACCTGGAAAACACGGTTCAGCAAAAGCACGAATTGTAGGTCAAGGTGTTTTTGATGGTCAAAAAAGACCTCATGTTGGCCCAGTCAGTATGCAAATTCACATTCCTCTTATTAACAAAAAAATTGGTCAAATTATCTCGATTAATGGTGATGTAATTCAAGTTATGGATTCTGAATCATTTGAGACTATTGATATTTCTTTGATTGATGATGAAGTCAAAGGTAAATTAGAAAATGGTCAAAATGTTGAATATTGGGTTGTAATGGATAGAACTAAAATAATGCGTGTTAAGAACGATTGAGGATGCTGATGATTATTGGAAAAGCCGTCTGATTTTGTGATGACGATTATGAGTATTGAAGCATCTTTTTCAATAAACTTGAAAAATTTATTGAATTAAATATTTTTTAAATAATGAAATTAGCTTCTCTTTTTTCGGGAGGAAAAGATAGTACCTATGCAATCCATGTTGCTAAAAAACAAGGACATGAAGTAAAATGTCTCTTGAGTATTTTTCCAAAATCTGATGAAAGCCATCTGCTACATCATCCAAACATGAAATGGACCAAGTTACAATCACAATCAATGAATATTCCACAATTAACAATCACATCAAATTCTAATAAAACTGATGATGAATTATCGTTAATTGAAAATCTATTACAAGATGCAAAAGATCAATTTCAAATAGAGGGATTGGTTCATGGTGGAATAAAGAGTAAATTTCAAAAAGAAAAATTTGAAAATGTTTGTTCAAAATTACATTTGACTGTAATTGCACCATTGTGGGGTACTGATCCTGAACATTACATGAATGAGTTGATTGATTCAAAGTTTAATTTTATTATGACTACTGTGTCATCTGATGGGTTGGATGATTCTTGGTTGGGAAAAACAATTTCAAAATCTGACATACTCTCATTGAAACATCTATCTGAAAAATTTGGTTTTAATTTAAATTTTGAAGGAGGTGAGGCTGAAACATTTGTAATCAATTGCCCCCTCTTTACAAATTCGATCAAAATTAATCAATCTCAAAAAAAATGGGATGGATATCGAGGAAGGTTTGAAATAGTGGATGCGGGATTGAATTTCAATGCTTGATGGTCTTAAGAACAGTCTTGGAGATGCAATTAAAAGAATTGTAAAATCTTCTGGTATAGATGAAGATTTAATCAAAGAATTATCTAAGGATGTTCAAAGAGCCTTACTACAATCTGATGTTAATGTACGGCTTGTATTGGAAATTACAAAGAGCCTTGAAGAGCGTGCTTTAAATGAAATTCCTCCTCCTGGACTCTCACGAAAGGATCACATTGTAAAGATCCTTTATGATGAACTTTCAAAATTACTTGGAAATGAATCTGAATTTGATTTTAAACCTGGGAAACAAAATAAGATTATCTTATTGGGAATTCAAGGCAGTGGGAAAACCACTGTGGCATCAAAATTAGCCAAATTTCTAACTGGACAGGGATACAAAGATGGAGTTGTTGGGGCTGATACGTACAGACCTGGGGCATTAGTTCAACTCAGAACTATGTGTGAAAAATCAAATGTTGAAGTATATGGTGAAGAAAATAATAAAGATTCTCCTAATATTGTAAAAAATGGTCTTAAACATTTTGCAGGTCAACCCTTGGATATTATCCTAATTGATACTGCTGGACGTCATAAAGAAGAACATGATCTTTTTGAAGAAATGGAAAGGATAAACAAAGTAGCAGATCCTGATTTAGCTTTACTAGTAATTGATGGAACAATAGGACAGCAATGCTTCAATCAAGCAGAAGCATTTCATAAAACAATTCCTGTGGGTGGTATCATAATTACCAAATTGGATAGTTCTGCAAAAGGTGGTGGGGCACTTGCCGCATCAGCAGCTACTGGTGCACAAATAATGTACATAGGAACTGGTGAACGAATAGATGATTTAGAAAAATTTTCTCCTACTAGATTCGTTGGAAGATTACTGGGTATGGGTGATGTTCAAGCTGTATTGGATTTAGCTAAACGATTAGAAAATGAAGGTGATGATGTAAGGATGAAACGAATTTCAAGTGGAAAAATGAACATGGAAGATTTTTTTTATCAACTTGAGGAGGTTACTAAAGTTGGTTCTCTACAAGGACTTCTAGATAGCATGCCTGGTTTATCTGGAATGGTGAAAGGTGATCAAGTAAACCAGATGGAAGGTAGAGTTTCAAAATGGAGATACATTATTCAAAGTATGACCAAAGCAGAAAAAGCAGATCCTGATTTGTTAAACTCCTCAAGAATCAAAAGAATTTCCCGTGGTTCTGGATGGCCAGAAGGGGAAGTTAAAGAATTGATTAAAAATTACAAAAATTCTAAGAATATGATGAAGGCTTCTAAAGGTCGTCAGATGCAAGGAACTCTTAGAAAAATGGGCTTAGGATAATCTTTAATCAAAATTTCAAACATGTCTGATTATACGAAAATTATTCCTATTGCAAATAAAATTACTAAAAAATATGATTTATGTGATCACTGTTTGGGTAGATTGTTTTCAAAACAATTACATCTTACATCTAATAAATTTCTTGGAAAAAAATTAAATCAAAAATCTATAAAAAAATGCTATGTGTGTAAAAATCTCTTTGATAATCTAAATCATTTTTTAAAACTAATGCTTGGCACCTCTACTGACTATTCTTTCAAAACATTCAGTGTAGGATCTATGATAAAACCCTCTATTGTTGATAGAGATGACTTCATTAGATCTCTGTACCAACTAAAAGGAACTGATAGCATAAAGGCTGACATTACAAAAGAATTAGGAAAACTATATTCTAAAAAAACAAAAAAAATAATTGATCATCTTGATCCTGATGTTACTTTCACAATAAATCTAAAAGATGAATTATGTGAATTACGTTCAAAATCCATCACTCTTTCTGGGAGATATGTTAAACTTGAGCGGGGATTTTCTCAAAAACAAAAATCATGTGATAATTGTTCGGGAAAAGGATGTAGAGTTTGTAATTTCCATGGCATTGCAGAATTTGACAGTGTTGAAGGTGTAATCGCTAAACTACTTTTTCAAAAATTTGGTGGTACCACCACAAAATTCACTTGGATTGGTGGTGAGGATAGATCTAGTTTGGTTTTGGGAAATGGACGACCATTTTTTGTAAAAATACAAAATCCTAACAAGAGAAATGCAAAATTATCTAATGTCACTATTAATTCCATCAAAATTAACCATTTGAAATTAGTCTATGGATCTCCAAAAAAACCTCTCAAATTTAATTCTACTATCAGTGCAAGAATATCTACTGAATCTAAGATTGATTCAAAAAGTCTTAAAAAATTAAAAGTTCTAACCGCTAATCCTGTCGTGGTTTATGATAAGTCTGGAAAACGTTCTGAAAAGAAAATTTTTGATGTAAAATATAAAACATCTTCAAAGAATATGTTTACTCTAATAATCAAGGCTGAGGGGGGCTTTCCAATCAAACGATTTGTTATTGGTGATGATATTGCTCCTGGAATTTCAAAAATTCTTGATACTCCATGTGTATGTATGGAATTTGATTTCCTTGAGGTTGAAGTATAATGATAACAATTAACTAGCACTAAAAATCGTAATTCTATATGCCAGAGAGAAAAAAAAATAAACATATGAGACATGCTGATCAACGGGCTGATAGACGCAAAAAGAAGAAATCCGGTAAACCAAGTTCCTGATCGAATCAACCTTTTTACATTCAAAATTGTCGAGGGATCATATTGGATCCTCTAATACGTTTCAAAGATGCACATTCTAATGGAATTATTCCTGATGACGTTTTTGATTTAACTATGAAAAGATTCCCACTCGTTATTGAAGGAATTAATCGAATTGAAAAAGCGTCTGGAATTGGATACCCTATAGCCTATGTTGAGCCTTCCTTAGTTATTTCATCACCTAATCCTAATTCATATGAATTTGGAATCTTATTTGCAAGAACCATCCCTATAATGTTTGAAGAAAAATTCCAAGTTGTTATTCAAATTTCAGCACCATTGATTGCTTATGGCCTTAAAGGGACAATTCATGCAATTTTGGCTCATGAGTTTTTACATTTCTTGGATTTAATGAGAAAAATTTCAAAAATGGAGTTATTGTCTGATGAAATTTCTGGAAATTTATTTGAAAATGTTTACAGTGATCAAACTAGGTTGTTTGAACCTCGGGTTGTCTTCAAAGATCGTACTTTGCTAAATCATATTACAAAAAAATTCCCTGCAGGATTTAGAGATTTTAAGCTTGAAGATAAAGTGATGAAATTTTGGGCTGGAAAAAATCTTCCAAAAACAAACATCTCCCTAGATACTAACACCGTAAAACTATCCGTTGAATCTCTTTCTAAAATTAAGCTTGATCCTGCATTTATTTCAAAAATGGAATTATTAGAAGAAAAAAGCTCTAAAATTCACAAAAAAAGACTTTATTAGAAATTTGATCTTTGCTTAAATAATTACTGAATTTTTTTGAGATGATGAAAATCACAATGTCTACTTGTGATCATACAATATTTGAAAATAAAATTTCCTTACAAGTATTTTTAAAATATTTTTTTATTGTTTGAATTCTGTTAAACCACACTTACCACAAGTGTTTCTGTCTTTATGTTGAGCCATGAATGTTCCTTTACCACATCTAGAACATACTTTTTTAGTTCTTGATGTTTTGTCACCTTCTATTTTGTAATAAGATGCCATACTGGGACTAGAACCTTTACTACCTTTTTTCTCTACAGGCATTATTCAGATTTCTCCACTGCTTTTTCTTCAGCTGGTGCTTCCACTGCTTTTTCTTCAGCTGGTGCTTCCACTGCTTCAGCTTCTTTTGCTGCTGCGTCAGCTTCTGCAATTTTAGCTTTAGTTTTTTCTAGTCTTGAAAATATTGTAGGATTAATGTGTTTTTTAGCTAATACTTCATCATCATAAACATAGAATATTCCTGTTACGAGTGATTTACCGACTTGAGTTTTTAACCTCATTGGGATTACTACTTTGCCATCAAGTTTGAATTCTTTTGTAATCATGTCTACAGCTTCTAGACTTTTGAGCTTGCCTCCCAGACCTGCAAAATTACAAGTTAATTCCCTTCTGGATAGAAAGGAATTGCTGACGTCTGTAACTGTCTCAATTAATGACATGTATCAAAAATCTCTAGATATTTCATATAAACCTTGATTGGAATTACAGAAGAAATTTAAGAAATTCCCTCAGACCTATCTTGTGGAACGATATTTACTGCATTTTAAAAATGAGAAACATTTGCCTGAGAATTGTAGAGAGCTAGCATACAAGGCAAGAGATCTTGTATCTGACATGAATGTCTCAGTAAGACTTGCTAGAGTTGCCACTAAGTTTATTGAGTTTGATGTAGCTGCAGAAAAAGCAGATTTAGACACACTTGTAGAAAAATTATCTCCTATTGGAGAAATTGATAATATACGACATGTTGTTGAAGAGCATTTAGATAAAGACAAAGGACTTGAAGATGGAATATTTTATTTTAACAATGAACGATTTTGGGAATGTCATGAAGCGTTTGAAGGAGTCTGGAATCAATGCTATGGGCGAGAAAAGGAACTTGTTCAGGGTATAATTCTAGTAGCTGTTGCATTTGCTCATGAACAAGAAAATGAAGAAAGTATTGGCATTGGAATGTTAAAAAGAGCTTTAGACAAACTCGGTACATCGCCTTCAATGTATCATTCAATTGATGTTGATAGGATTAGAAAAAATGCAGTTGATATGCAACAAGCAAACAAGCTAACTAGATTTGAGATTTAATTAATTCAAGGGCTTTTTCAACAACGTCTGCACCTTGAAGCAATCCTATACTTCCTTTTTTTGCTTGCGCTTCAGTCATTCTAGTTGTTCCATCTTTTTTTATAAAATCACCTGAAACTAGGATTGGAACAGGATCATCACTGTGGCCTTTGTTAATACACGGGGTTGAATGATCTGCAGAAATTATTATTGCAACTTTACTTGAATCAATGTTCTCAACAAGTGTTTTGAAAAATCTTTGATCAATCTCTTCAATGTTTTTCATTTTACCAATCGCATCTCCATCATGACCAAATTCATCTGGTCCTTTGAGGTGAACATAAATTGAATTTTGAGTTTCCATGGCTTTTGCTGCAACTCTTGCTTTTTCTTCATAATCTGTTAATCCCCCAGCTTCAAATGCTTTCATTTTTAGAACTTCTGAAATTCCAAGTTCCACTGGCATGTCAACTATGCATGAAAAATTCATACCATATTTTTCATTAATTGGAATCACGTCTGGATATTTGTTACCTGCATCTCTAAGCAAAATACAACTTAGTTGTTTTTTATTCTCATCTTGCCTTCTTTTGTTAATTTGACTATTTTTCATAATTTCAATTGATTTTTCTGAAAATTCATTTACTATATTTGCAGTAAATTTTGAATCTTCTGTATCTTCTAATGGTAAGCATTTTTCAATTTTAAGAAAATCTCCTACAGCTTTTGCGACCCCCATACCTCCAATATTGATGTAGGCTGGGTCAGTGTTTGTAATTCTTGAAGATAATTTTTGCGACTCTTTTCTAATTCTTACTGTTACTCTGTGACCTATTGTTGGAGATACCATAACTGATATGCCAGGTGATGATAGTCTGATCTTCTCTTCAATCTCTTTTGCAATTCCATCTGCATCTTCTTTTTCAATATGTCTTCCTGCTCTTCTATCAATAATTACATCTTCATCATTTAATGTAGAATAATTTCCTCTGAGTGCCAAGTCGCCATCTCTAAAGTCTATTCCAACTCCTATTGCTTCAATTACGCCACGACCTACATAATCTGCATGTTTGAATTTGTATCCTAACATGTTGAAAACTGCAATGTCTGATTCTGGAGCAATTCCTTTTCCAACTGAAATCACTTCACCTATCGCTCCATTTCTTGCTATTTTGTCTAATGTTGGTGTATTTGCTGCCTCCAATGGTGTTTTTCCATCTAAATCTGGATGTGGAAGATCACCAACCCCGTCTAAAAGAACATAGATCATATGAATATCGGAATTATCCAAAATATTACCTGTTTATTCAAAATCCAATGCTCTGTTTTAAATCTTGCAACAAAAGATGCGATCAAAATAAAATTTACCTTTATGAATATTTTTTTAAAATTTTTCATTTCATTTGTTATTTGATTAACATGATATTTTCTTATTTTTATGAAAATTTTTAGAAAAATTATTTTTAAAATGATTTGTTCTGATTTTAGTAAACGTTTTAACATACATTTTACTTCCGTTAACCATTATGGGTGATATGCGTAAAGATTATGTTTCTGAGCGTTTCATGATTGTCTCAAAAAAAGACGACAAAGTTATTGATCCAAAAAAATCTCCTTTTGCTCCTGGTAATGAAGCAATGACAAATCCATCTGTTTTGTCTCTTGTTGAAAAAGAAGGCATGTTACAACGTCTTCAAGACAATGAAAATGATTATGTTAAAAATTGGGCTATCCGTGTTTTTGAAAGTAAAAATCCTATCGTTTCAATTGAAACACAAAATTCTTTTAGTGAAAAGCCTTTCTACAGTGAACCTGCATACGGATATCATTACATTGTTGTTGCATCTCCAAATGAAAAAGATTCTTTTGCAACAATTGATCCTGACCAATGGTCTAATGTCTTAGTTGTTGTTCAAGATAGATTACGATGGCTTTACACCCAAAAAGGTGTGACTTATGTTTCAATTTTCGGTGATCATGGAGATTTGGCTGGTAATGCAAATCCACATCCTCATTTGAATCTCTTAACTTTCTCTACAATTCCTCCTGTTATTGAATCCGAAGCTGAAGCATCTCACAAAATTTCAAATGAAAAAGGAGTTTGTCCAATGTGTCAAACAGTAAATGAAGAAATTAGTGGTCCAAGACAGGTTCTTCAAACTGAAGGATTTATTGCATTTTGTCCCTGGGCTCCCTCATATCCATATGAATTTTGGATATCTCCAAAAAAACACACTACTAGTTTCTCAAAAATCACTCAAAAAGAAATCAACGATTTATCATTAATCTTAAGAGCTACACTTGGTGGTTTATCAAAAACTGTAAAGAACGTATCATACAATCTAGTTTTTCATCTTTCTCCAGAAAAGAAAAACAGCCGACAAATTCATTGGCACATTGAAGTTTATCCTATTACTAAATCCTGGTCGGGATTAGAACGTGGGTATGGGATTTTCTTAAATGATGTCTCGCCTGAACAGGCTGCAGAAAAGCTTGGAGCGTCTAGTAGAAAAGAAAAAGCCAATATAGTTGGTATTGTATAATTATTTGAATGCTTTATTTATCAACCACAATCTCTTAGAATCATGGCGATAGAAAAATGCCTAGCAGTAACTGCTGTT
>JABMOR010000017.1 GCA_013203245.1 Candidatus Nitrosopumilus sp. | reverse complement strand
TGCGATTTACTCTTACTAATTGGGGCCGTGAAATAGAATTTTTTGTTTTTGATGCTATCAATGTTTATCCATCACCTTATGCTGCAACTCATGCTGGAGGAGGTTCAGGCTACTCTATAGAATCTAAAGAATCACCATGGGCAAAAGGAAACGTAAGTACTGCAATATCTTTCAAGGAAGGATATTATCCATCACAACCCAAAGATACCCTTGCTGGATTTCGAAAAGATGTATGCGATGATTTGTATAATTATTTTGGAATAAAAATTGAAGCTGAACATCATGAAGTGGCAACTTCTGGTCAATGTGAAATTAATCTAGTTTATGATGAAATGATTTCAATGGCAGATAATGTAATTGCTGTCAAAAATTTAGTAAAAGTTAAAGCAAAAAGAAAAAATAAAGTTGCAACATTTATGCCAAAACCAATTTTTGGTGATAATGCATCTGCTATGCACACTCATCAAAGTTTATGGAATAAAAACACGAATGTAATGTATGATAAAGATGATGATTTAGCACAGATGAGCCAAATTGGAAGATATTATGTTGGAGGGATTCTAAGTCATGCTGCAGCATTATGTGCAATTTCAAATCCTACCACAAATTCTTACAAACGTCTTGTTCCCGGATTTGAAGCACCAGTCAATGTTTGTTGGGGATTAGCTAATCGTTCTACTGCTGTTAGAATTCCTATGTATAACAGAAATCAAGAAAATAGTAAAAGAATTGAATATCGTGTACCTGATCCAACTGCCAATATCTATCTTTTAGAGGCTGGACTGTTGTTAGCAGGATTGGATGGAATAAAAAATAAAATTGATCCAGGAGATCCTATTGAAGAAAATGTATACAAGCTTTCTCCAGAAAAGAAAAGAGAATACAATATTGGTTCTTTACCTATATCATTAAAAGGCGCACTCGATTCTTTGGGTAGTGATTCTAAATTTTTAGAAGATATTTTCACAAAAGATTTCCTTGAACAGTATTCTGAATTAAAATACAAAGAATATTCTGCATTTGCACAAACTCCTACAGCTTGGGAAGTCTCAATGTATGCAGATGCATAATTTGTATAAACACCAATTATTTTATGAAAATTAATAGAACATTTTTAAAATCAAATTTTATTTTCTAGGTATGAAATTAAAATTATTAATTTTATTTATGTTAATTATTCCAAGTTTAGCTGGAATTGCATATGCTCATACAATTGATTCTGTAGGTGAATATAGAGTAGAAATTGGTTGGATGAATGAGCCCATTGTTTCAGGAGAGACCAATGCTATTGAATTCTATGTTAGTCCTTTAGAACCTGGTATAGAACTTGAAGATCAAGTTTTTCAAAATGGAATTACAGGTTTAAAAAATACAGTGAAAATCAAATTGATTTTCAAGGATGAAAGTATTGTACTTCCTTTATCACCTGATCATGATATTTCGGGAAAATACTATGCATTTGTCAATCCAACTGTCTCAGGATTTTATCAAGCAAATATTCTGGGAACCATTGTTGATACTCCAATTAGTCTATCGATGCATCCACCAAAAGTTGCTGAACGATCATACATTGAATTTCCTGAACCATCTGACATTACAATAACACAAATGACTGATGGACACACTGCATTAATTGAAGATCTAAATGATCTTAAGGAATCTGTAGATGTTCTAGAAGAAACACAATCAAACAATGTGGGATATGCTGGTATTGGAGTTGGAGTTATTGGAATTATTATTGCAGTAATTGCACTTGTAAAATCTAAGAACTAATTCGAATTTGATATCTCATTATTTTTTTTAAAAGAATATTTCAATAATATTGGACCAATGAATATGGTGCCTAAAATTACAAAAATTAATGTTGAAAAAATACTGTCAGAAATAATTCCATAAGCTAAACCTAGTCCTGCAGTAATAAATGCAATTTCACCTCTAACTATCATTCCATATCCTATCCTCAAACCTTTGTTTTTATTTTTAAGAATAATTATAGCTGGAATTCCAGAACCTAAAATCTTACTAAAAACTGCAATTATTAAAATTACTAAAAACAAAACCAAATCAACATTCATAATATTTGAGATATCTACATGTGCACCCATTATTGCAAAGAAAAATGGTGCAAAAACAATTTGTAATTCTCCAACAAATTCTCTAACTTGTTTTGCTAACTTTGAACCTGCAAGTCCCATTCCTGCGGCAAATGCTCCCACAATAGGGTTGAGACCAATAATTGAAGCAATGGCTGCCATACCAAATGCTGATCCTAATGCAGTTCCTTGTTTTGTTCCACGAGATTCAAGAGATGTTGGTCTTGTTACTGCTACTGCATGAACTATTTTTGGAAGTAAAAATACAGCACTTAGCAGCAGAATAACCCATAGAATTAATGATTCTGATACTTCAAACAATACTGTCTCTAATGATGGGAGAGTGTGTGCAATTACAATAGAAATTATAGATGATAGAATAGCTAACCCCAGTACATCATCAAGTACTGCAGCATTAACCAAAATAATTCCCTCCTTTGTTTTCTCTTTCCCTAATTCTCCTAAAATTGTTACAGCTGCTGCAATACTTGTTGCACTAAGTGTTGTTCCAATAATCATTGCAACCATCCAATCAATTTCAAATAGAATAGAAATTCCATATCCTAGTCCTAATGGAACAATTACTCCTGTTGTACCAATTATTACAGCTTGAATTCCTGTATGTTTTAAACTAGAAAAAGTGAAATGAAGACCAGCTGAAAACAAAATAATTATTCCGGCAATTTGCCAAAATGATAGCATCAATTCACTTAGTTCTACTAACGGTTTATCAAAGAATGATATCAAACCCCCTAATGCAAATGGACCTAAAATTATTCCGCCAACTACAAAACCAATTATTTCAGAAATTCCAAAGTGTTTACAAATCCTACCTAACATCATTGAAGGAATAACTAAAACCAAAATTCCCACTAAGGTCGGAATTACATCAAATTCTGTTACCATTAAGAATTAGGCTTTATCTGAATTATTAAAACTAATTTCAAGAATCAAATTTGAATATACCATTAAGAATTAGGCTTGTAATTTTTTGAAATTTTGTAGAAAATTGCACCAATTCCTATGATTGCAATTCCTACAAGCACAATTTCAATTTCAAATTGTAATGCCATATACACTGAAATTCCTACTCCAAACAATGGAAGAATTGGAAATTTTCCAATATTGATAGGAACTTTGAATTTTCGTTCAATATCCGGTTCTGTATAACGTAAAACAATCACAGATAAATTTACAGCAGCAAATGTAATTACAATTGCAAAAACTGTAATGTTTGCAACAATAACAATATCGCCAATCAATGTAAAAGCAACTGATGTAATTAGAATCACAATCACAGATATCCAAGGTGTTTTTGTTTTAAAATGAATTTTTTCTAAAATAGATGGAAATACTTTTTCTTTTGCCATACCATAAAAAATTCTTGAACCTGCAATGAGTGTAATCAAAACTGTATTGGTGATGGCAAAAAGGGCAATAGCTGAGAGTAGAATATGTGCCTCTGATCCTAAACCTCTTTCTGCTACTAATGCAATTGGAGCAGCTGAAGTTGCAAGTTCTTCCCAATTTACAACTCGAACTACAGCTAAAGAAACTAAAATGTATATGATTCCAGATATCACAACTGAAAGAATTATTGCTCTAGGAAGTGTTCTTTTAGGTTTTTTTACTTCCTCTGCTATGTTTGCCATATCTTCAAATCCAATAAAAGCAAAAAATATCAAAACAAATGCAATCACAATTCCTGAAAAACCAGTTGGACTTTCAGTATAATTTACAGGTTCAGGATTAGCAAAAGTAAAACCTATTACAATTATCAGAATCAATCCAGAGGCTTCGATTATTGTAAAAATAGTATTTGTCCATGCTGATTCTTTAATTCCAATAAAATTTACTATCGAAAGAATCACCAACAAACCAATTGCTGAAACAATTATTGGAATGTTTACAAATTCAGCAAAATATCCACCAAATCCTAATGCAACTGTTGCTGCAGTAATTATAGATGTAATAGCAGTTAGCCAACCTATTAGGAAAGCAAAAAAATTATTTTTAAATGCATTTTTTATGAAAACGTATTCAGCTGCTGCTTTAGGAAAAATTGATGATAATTCAGCATAACTAAATCCTGCAAATAATGCAACAATAGAACCCATTACAAATGCAATCCAAACAGAATTTCCAGCAAAACCAGCCGCTTCTCCAATTAGTACATAAATTCCGGCTCCAAGAATTAATCCAGTTCCATACATTGTAAGTTGGAAAAGACCCATGTGGCGCTTTAATTCAGACATATGTCACAATCCTAAGAAACCAGGAAATTTAATCCATATCCCACAACATATGATATACCTGCGGCAAATCCACCAATGATTAATGTGTTAATTCCTGAACGTAAAATTGATTTTTTTACAATCTTTCCTTTTATCATACCAACTAAGAAAAATGCAGCACAAACAGATACAATGGAATATGTAAAAGCTTCAAAATTTAATTCAATTCCTATTGCCATGAAAACCATAAACGGAATTAACGGAATTAACCCAACAAGATTAAAACCAGCAAATGTACTAGCAGAACTATCTAAAGGGTTTTTTTCATCCTCAATTAATCCTAATTCTTCTTTCATCATTGTATCTATCCAAACTTTTCTTTTTGATGTAATTATTCGTACAACATCTTCTAATAATTCATCTTTGAATCCTTTTTCTCTGTAAATATCTCTAATTTCATCTCTTTCCTGCTCTCCTAAATTATCAATTTCCCATTCCTCTTGTTTTCTCTTCATTTCTACAAATTCATTTCTAGCTTTTGATGCTTGATAATTTGCAGCAGCCATTGAAAATCCATCTGCAATCAAATTTGCAAATCCCAAAATTAAGATAATTACTGAAGGTAATGATGCACCCATTACACCTGCAACTATGGCAAAAGTTGTTACTGCACCATCTATAGAACCATAAATAAAATCATCAAAATGCCATTTCATAATATTATAATTATTTTCTATTCATTGTTTTAATATATTTAGAAACATTATTTTGCTATAGCCTTTGTAATATCGGTTTTACTAATTATTCCTGCAATAGATTCATTTCCATCCAATACTACCAAACCACTAACATTGTTTTCTAAAATTAGTTTACAAGCATTGGATAAACTTTGATTGAATTTGATAGTGATTAATCCTTCAGTCATAACATCTTTGGCTAATGAAATATTTCCAAATCCTTCCTTTGAAAGAAATCCCTTTCTAATTTGATCTGAAATTGTAAATCCTGAATCATCTTCTTCACTTCCCAATTCAATAGAAATTCTGAATAAATCTCTAAATGATATTATTCCTACCGGTTCTTCATTTTGATTTTTGACAATCAGCCTAGAGATCTTTTTTTCTAACATCTTTCTTACAACTTTATACAGTGGTGCAGCAGTATGTGTAAATTCATATTCATGAGTCATAAAATCTACCACTTTCTTTTCATCAGTAATATTTTCTGCATAATAATTTACAAGATCACTTTTCGTAAAAATTGTTTTTACTTCTTCATTTTCGCCAATAGCTAATGAACTGATACCTTTTTCAATCATAATTTTTGCTGAATTTTCAGGAGTTATTTCTTGATTTACAAATTCAATTGGTTTCATAATTTTAGTAATTGGAATATTATCAAGGCTTTGATTTGTAGTATCAGAAAATAAAAATAATCCAATATCTTTTTCAGTGATTATTCCAACATGTTTTCCATGATCTGAAACAACCAATCTGCTAATCTTTGTGTCTAATAGTGACCTAATTGCATCTGAAATCGTAGAATTTTTAATTATGGTAATTGGCTTTTTTGAAATATCTAGAATTGACAATTCTTAGTACAACAAATTTTTTCTATAAAAGGGGAAGATATAATTTCCAAGATTGATTATAATTTAATTTTCAACTTTGACAATTAATGCTCTTCTTATATTCTAAAAACTACAACACAAAACATGGTTAAGTTTAAAAAAATTCTAGTCCCTCTTGACGGATCTCCAAATTCTATTAGAGGATTAGATAGAGCTATTGAAATTGCAAAAGGCGGCGATGCTGAAATTACGGGATTTTATGTGTTTCATTTACCTATAGCAGCAGGAATAAAGTATACACAAAAAATGAAAGATGAGGCACAAAATAAGGCTGTTAAAGCTATTGGTCCTGCAATGAATAGAACTCAAAAGGCTGGTGCCACGTTCAAATACAAAACTGGTGGTGGACATACTGGTTCTGAAATTGTCAAATTTGCAGAAAAAGGAAAATTTGACATGATTGTTGTCGGTGCACGAGGTTTAGGTGGGGTAAAAGAATCATTTCTTGGAAGTACATCAAACTATGTCATGCACAAAACAAAAGTTCCAGTATTAGTAGTAAAATAGCGTAATCAGCACTTTTTTCATATCCTTGATATTCTATGTAATAACCTACAAGTATAGGAATTTGAAAAATATCGCTGGTGTAGAATATGGTAGAAAGTAATTATGATATTTTAGGCATTGTAGAAGGTTCAACTGAAAAAGAAATTAGAGATGCATTTAGAAGATTAGCATTACAATTTCATTCAGATCGTGGAGGGGAAAATGAACAATTTATTAAAATTAAACAATCATACGATGATCTAAAAATTGGTAAGAAATATCCAGAGACAGATTATGAAAAATTAACAAATTCTAAAGTTTATTCAGG
>JABMOR010000131.1 GCA_013203245.1 Candidatus Nitrosopumilus sp. | reverse complement strand
TACAAAGGAAAGATGGACAACGTAGATTCCTATATGAATTTGATTATGACTGATGCAGAAGAACTTCACGACGGTAAAACAATTGCCAATTATGGTAGAGTTATCGTAAGAGGTAACAATGTATTATTTATCAAACTAGAAAACGAACTCTAGTAAGTGGTTTTATGACCAACAATTTTCTATTTACATCTGAGTCAGTAACAGAAGGACATCCAGACAAAATATGTGATAATATTTCTGATGCATTTGTAGACGAATATCTTAGACAAGATCCTGATTCAAGAGTAGCAGTTGAAACAATGGTTACAACTAATTATGTCGTAGTGTCAGGAGAAGTCACATCAAAGGCAGTATTTGATCAAAAGGCTCAAGAAGAATTAGTTAGAAAAACAATAAAAGGAATTGGTTACGATAACAAAGATTTGATGTTTGATGGAGATAGTTGTAAAGTCGATTTAAAACTTCACTCACAAAGTCCAGATATCAGTCAAGGTGTAACAGCAACTGAAGAAAAAGAACAAGGTGCAGGTGATCAAGGTTTGATGTTTGGATATGCATCAAATGAAACTAAAGAATTAATGCCTATGCCAATTTTACTAGCACACAAACTTATTCAAAAATTATCACAAGTAAGAAGAGATCGAACTTTACCATGGGTAAGACCGGATGGGAAATCACAAGTTTCTGTAAGATATGAAGATAACAAACCTACAAAAATTGAAACAGTTGTAATATCTACACAACATGCTCCAGAAGTATCTCAAGAAGAAATTTCAAGAGAAATTATTGATAAAGTAATCAAACCAGTTTTAGGAAATCTTTGGAATGAAGATATCAAGATTCACATCAATCCAACAGGAAAATTTGTAATTGGTGGTCCACATGGAGATGCAGGATTAACTGGAAGAAAAATTATCGTTGATACTTATGGTGGATTTGGAAGACATGGTGGAGGAGCATTTTCAGGAAAGGATCCATCTAAAGTTGATAGATCTGCGTGTTACATGTGTAGATACATTGCAAAAAATCTTGTATCTGCAGGATTAGCTGATAGATGTGAAGTTCAATTAGCATATGCAATAGGAGTAGCAGAACCAGTATCACTTTATGTCAACACATTTGGAACAAATAAAATTCCTGAAAATCAAATTGAAGATTTAGTTAGAAAGAATTTTGATATGAAGCCATCAGGAATCATTTCACAATTGAATTTAAAAAGACCTATTTACAAAAAAACTGCATCTTTTGGTCATTTTGGAAGAAATGAGCCAGAATTTACTTGGGAAAAAACCGATAAAGCTGAAACATTAAGGCAATCTGCCGGATTGTAATAATTCTACAACTGATTCAAATTTCATGCCAGTGATTTTCTTTAATTTTTCATGATTTCCCTTAAAATTTCCAATTAGAATATTGAGATCATCAACTCCAAAGTCAGATTTTGGATTAGTTATGGCATCATGATATGCATCTTCAAGTTTAATTTTTTTTATGCTAGTTTTAGTTCCTTTAGAAAAAAGTTTAACATATTTTTCAAAACTAATAAAATCAGGACCAACAAGATCAATAATTTTATTTTTAAATTTTAGATGTAGAGTAGATTCAAAAATAATTTTTGCAACATCAGAGATATGAATTGGCTGAATAGAATAAGTTCCAGAGCCTGGAATGTTAATTTCACCATTTTTAATTTGTCTCTTAAGATATTTTGTAAACATATCATCAGTCCCTACAATATATGATGGTCTAAAAATGGTATAATCTAATCCAGAATTAATAATAAAGTTTTCAGCATTATATTTTGAAATAAAATAACCTAAAGTTGTTTTTGCAGATACTCCTAAACCACTTAGATAAACAATTTTTTTAATATTGGCTTTTTTACTTAAATTTACAATATGTCGTGTGAATTCAGTATTTATCGCATTATAATCTAAATTAACTGATTGTTGTCCTATTCCAACAAGATGAATTAATGCATCTGAATTTTTAATTAGCTGTAAAAGTTTTTTTTCATCATAATTTTTTGAAATAATTTTAGATTCAGATTTGAAATTTTTAAAATCATTTCTAGATATGGAGATTAAATCAACATTTTTTTCAGACAAGTATTTTCTAAGATTTTTTGCAATAAATCCACTTGCTCCAGTAACAACAATCTTAGAGAATTTAACCATAATAGAACCAAGTTTGTTTTAATTTTAAATCTATTTAGTAATTGTAAAAATTACAAAATAAGATTTAATACCAGAAAATGAATACAATAAACGTGGAAGAAGAAAAGACCAAAATGAAGACTGGTTACACTACAGGGAGTTCAGCAACTGCAGCATCAAAAGCAGCGTTACTATCAATAATAAATCAGAAAAAAATTGACAATGTAAGTATTCTATTACCAAAACGATCTTTTCTTCAAATATCAATCCATTCTTGTGAATTTGAATTAGATAAGGCAAAATGTTCTGTAATTAAAAACGGTGGAGATGATCCTGATGTAACACATGGAGCAGAAATTATTGTGGAATTATCAATCACCGAAAAAATTAATGAAATTGAGATTGATGGTGGGGAAGGCGTAGGAATTGTTACAAAACCAGGATTAGGCTTGGAAATTAATAAACCGGCAATAAATCCAGTACCTAAAAAAATGATTACAGAAAATTTGAAAGAAGTGGGCAAGGATATTCTTTTAAAAAATGGAATTAGAGTTATGATTTCAGTTCCCAAAGGGAAAGAACTGGGACCAAAGACAGATAATCCCAGATTAGGAATTATAAACGGAATTTCGATTTTAGGAACAAGTGGGATTGTATTTCCATTTTCTACAGCGTCATATGCAGCATCAATTAGACAAAATTTGGATGTAGCAATTGCAATGGGTAATGACACAGTAGTACTAACTACAGGTGGACGTAGTGAAGATTTTGCAAAAAAAATAGTGGATTTGCCAGAACATTGCTTTGTACAAATGGGTGATTTTTCAGGATATACAATTCAACAGTGTGGTAGAAAGGATATCAAAAAAGCATATGTTGTAGGTTTTATTGGAAAGCTTGCAAAAATGGCTGCAGGGGTTAAACAAACACATGTCAAAGGATCAAAAGTTGACATGGGCTTTCTAGCTGAATTAGCTAAAAGTTGTAATGCACAAGAAAATGTAATTCATGATATTAGAAAAGCAAATACTGCAAGACATGTTTCTGAGATAATTCAGAAAAATAATATTCATGGGTTTTTTGATTTGATTTGTAGTGAAACGTATAAACATATGAAAAAACATTCTGAAGAAAAAGTCTCTATAGATGTAATATTGTTTGATTTTGAAGGAAAGATTTTGGCTAGGAAGTCCAAAGAGTAAGGTATTTTATTAAAGTTAAAAGATTTTGATTATGGAAAAAACTGCAGTTCTTGCCATTACCAAAAATGGAATAAAAATTGGAGAAGAACTAAAGGGGAAATTTCCAGATTGGAGTATATTTGCACCCTTAAAACTCTCAAATAAAAATACCGGAATAGTGTGGTATTCTGAGTCTACAACTGACAAAATTGTAGAACTTTTTAAAAATAATAATGCATTAATTTGTCTATTTTCATTGGGAGCAGTAATTAGATTAATTGCACCGCACTTGAAAGATAAGAAAACTGATCCTGCTGTAATAGTAATTGATGATAAAACAAATTTTGTAATCAGTGTTTTATCAGGACATATTGGAGGAGCTAATGATCTAACTGAAGAAATTGCAGAAAAACTTGGAGCATTACCTGTAATCACTACTGCAGCAGATGTAAACAAAACAATAGCAGTGGATCTAGTAGGAAGAGAATTTAATTGGAAGATAGATGATGATTCTACGGTAACTAAAATTAGTGCACATATGGTAAATGAAGAACCCATTGGGATACTACAAGAAGCAGGTGAAAAGAATTGGTATAAGAATTTACCAAAAAATGTTTTAATTTATGAAAAAATGGATGATTTAAAAAAATCAAATTCTAAAGCACATTTAATAATTTCAGATAAAATAATTGATGATAAAATATCAAATGAATCTGTGATATATCGTCCACCAAGTTTAGTAATTGGAATTGGATTGCATTGGGATACTACAAAGGAAACAATTAGGGAAGGAATTGATCATTGTTTAGAAAAATTCAAACTTAGTTCAAAATCTATTGCAAAATTAGTATCAATAAGAAAACCACAAGATGTACAAGGACTGATAGATCTTGGAGAAGAAATGGGAATTCCAGTAGAGTATGTAAATAGAGAAGATTTAGCTGAAATTTCTACCCCAAATCCTTCTGAAACAGTAAAAGCTTTTGAAGGAACTGCAAGTGTGTCAGAAGCTGCTGCCATCAAAGTATCTGGAGGGAAATTAATAGTAGAAAAGCAGAAATTCCCACCAAATTTGACTATAGCTATAGCGAGGATTATGAATTGAAACGAGGATTATTATTAATTGATAGAGGAAGTAGAGAAAGAGAAGCATCTGAAGAATTAGATGTTATTTGTCAAGGAATCAAAGCAAAAGGTGACTATGTTTTCACTGATTTTTGTTTCCTAGAAGTAGAACCACCATATATTGAAGATGGAATTGCTAAATGCCTAAAAGAAGATATTGATTCTTTGACCATTGTTCCATATTTTTTGTATCCTGGAAAAAAAGTAAAAAATGCAATTACTAATGTAATGAAATTTCAAAAAGATACCAAAGTAAAATTTGTTGTCACTAAACAAATGAGCATGCATAAAACTTTGGTAGAAGTTGTTGAAAATAGAATATCTACAACAATAAAAGAAAACAATGTTACTCTATCAAATGATGAAGTAGATGTAATGATTATTGGACATGGGAGTAAAGATCCCAAGGCCCAAATGTCATTGGATTACATTTTAAATCATCTAAAAGATTCCTATAGAAATGTCAGTAGGTGTTGGTTAGAGATAGAACAACCAGATATTTTTGAAGGAATTAAAAAATGTGAAAAAGAGAATCCCAAAGTTTTGATCATAGTTTTTTATTTTCTTCATGAAGGAGCACATGTAAAAACTGATATTAATAATGATTTGATTCCAGCGCTAAAAAATTCTAGTATAAAAAATTCTTACATTACAAAACATATAGGAACAGATCAAAAAATGATAGATTTGATATTAGAGAGAGCTAAAGAGGTAGAAAATGCAAACTAAGAAAGGTCAATCAATTGAAGATGCTAGTATGAAAATGATTGACGATGAGATAGGTCCTCATGAATTCAATGAAAAAGAATGGCCTATCGTTAGAAGAATTATTCATTCAACAGCAGATTTTGATTTTGCAAATAAAAATAAGTTAATTTTTCACAAAGATGCAATTGAGAGTGGAATGAATGCTTTAAAAAATGGTTGTAGCATAGTAGTTGATGTTAATGGAGTAATAGGAGGAATGAATAAACAAAATCCCAAAGATTTTGGTAATAACATAGTTTGTAATATTTCTAAACCAGAAATAATGGAATTGGCAAAAAAAGAAGGTAAAACACGTTCACAAGTATCTATGAGAGCAGCCATTTCAGATATGGATGGAGGAGTGGTAGCTATTGGAAATGCTCCAACTGCACTTCAAGAAGTAATTCAGATGGTCAAAGAAGGCATAGTAAAACCTGCTTTAATCATTGGAATTCCAGTAGGATTCATCTGTGCTGCAGAGTCAAAAGAAGAATTATCAAAGTTAGAAGGAGCACCATTTATCACCAATATTGGTAGAAAAGGAGGCAGTTCTTCAGTATCTGCCACAATTAATGCAATTTTTAAATTGATTAGAGCAGAATCATCTTTTTGAATAGTTTAAACAATTTTTAACAAAAATTTCTGCATAGTTTGAGCTGTCAAAATACAGATGTCCATAAGAGGCCAATGTATTATCTTGGATTAATCCATCTTGGTGATTCTTTATTCCCTCACCAATTTCTAAACTATAAGCAAATTTTGAATCAGATGCAACAGAATTTAATTGAGAATAATGAAATTCATGACCTTGAAAATTATGTAATTTATCAGAAATTGTATTTTTCATAGTTACCTTACCTTTAGTATAGTTGAGTCTCATTTTCTTTGTCATTTTAGTTTCAGCGTCAAATAGACCTATCATTTTGTATTTTTTGTTTTCAGATAAAATTGATTTTGTTAAATACATTAACCCACCACATTCAGCATAAATTGGTAAATTATCTTCAGATAATTTTTTTATTAATTTTTTCATAATTTGATTTTTTTCAAGAGCGTCTCCTAAAATTTCAGGAAATCCACCTCCAATGTAAAGTCCATCACATTTTGGAATTTTTTTGTCTTTCACAGGACTAAAAAATTTTAAATTTGCACCTTCACGACGTAATGCTTCCAAGTTATCTTGATAATAGAAATTAAATGATGTATCTAGTGCAACTGCAATAGTAGTTTTTGTTTTCTTATGTACAGGTTTTAACTTTTTATTGAGATCAGTAGAGGTTTTTGCAATTTTTATAATTTGATTAACATCAAAATATTCAGAAATTATTTTTGAAATTTTTCTAATTTGTATTTTGAGATTTTTACTTTCTAATGTTGAAACTAATCCTAAATGTCTTGATGGCATATTTAGTAATGGATTTTTTGGAACTACACCAATAATTGGAATTTTGATTGGTTCTAGAGCACTTTTACACAAAAGTTCATGTTTTTTGCTACCTATTTTGTTTAGAATTATTCCAGCAATACGAGAATTTCTATGAAATTTTAAGAATCCAAGAGCAGTGGCAGCAATAGAGCGAGAAGTTTTGCTAGCATCTAAAACTAACAAGACATGAGATTTTGTTAGTGATGCTACATGATGAGTGCTAGCAAAGTTTGAATCTCCACCAAATCCATCATAATATCCCATAACTCCTTCTATTACTGATACATTGGATTGTGAATTTGAAGTGAAACTATTGAAAAGTTGATTTTCACCCATAAGCCATGCATCCAAGTTGTATGTTTGGTTTTTTGAAATACTAGAGAGATATCCTGGATCAATATAGTCAGGTCCGACCTTAAATGGTTGAACAGAAAAACCACGTTTTTGTAATGCATAAATTATTGAACATGTTATTGATGTCTTTCCAACTCCACTAGTAGCGCCTGCAATCACAATTCTAGGAATTTTCAATTTGCATGACTAGGATCATTTTTTATTTAAATTAATAGATTATAGATATACTCAATGTTTTTAGTGAGATCTGTTGAATATGATTTATGGAAAATGATGGTTTAACGATTGTTTATACTGGAAAAGGTAAAGGAAAAACAACTGCAGCTTTGGGAATTGCTTTACGTGCAACAGGATATAAAAAGAAAACTTGTATGATTCAGTTCATTAAAGGTTCATGGCATTATGGTGAAATGGATTCATCAAAAAGACTAGAACCTGAATTTGAAATGGTGGCAGTTGGTAAAGGATTTGTTGGGATAATTGATGATAAAAGCCCAAAAGAGGATCATGAAAAAGTAGCAAAAGAAGCAATTAGAATTAGTAATGAAAAAATTCAATCAGGAGACTATGATATTGTAATTTTAGATGAGATCAACTATGCAGTAAATCTCAATTTAATTTCAGTAAATGATGTCCTAAACATAATCAAATCAAAGCCAAAAAATATAGATTTGGTATTAACTGGAAATTATGCCAAAGATGAGATCATTGAAATGGCTGATCTAGTTACAGAAATGAGAGAGATAAAACATCCATTTCAAAAAGGAATCAAAGCAAAGAAAGGCATTGATTTCTAACCAGCAACATTAATTTACGCATAAGGGAGTTTTAGAAGAAATGTCTACTGAAATACAAGAAATGCCTGAGCAAGGCGAGATTATACTTGCTACAATTACCAAAGTAATGGATCATGGGGCATATGTCACACTAGATGAATATGACGATATTCAAGGATTTTTGCATATTTCAGAAATTGCTCCAGGTTGGATTAGATCAGTTAGTAGATTTGTAAGAGATGGGGAGAAAAAAGTTCTTCTTGTAAAGAAAATTAATGCTCAACGTGGAGATATAGATCTCTCTTTAAAACAAGTTTCAAAAGATCAGAAAAAACAAAAGCTGAAAGAAGTCAAAAAGTTTGAAAAAGGTAAAACGCTATTACAAAATCTTCAAGATAAAGCTAAATTATCAGATGAAGAGATTGAAAAATTGGAAGATAGTATTTATTCAAAATTTGATTCAGTTTATGATGCTTTCATATCTATTGGAAGAAATGGTATAGAGTCTGTAAAAGAACTCAAGATTGCAAAAAAAACTGCAACAATAATTGAAGATATTTGTTCAAAAATTAAACTTCCGTCAGTAGAAATTAGAGGAATCATGGAAATTACAAATGCCAAATCAAACGGCGTTGAAATAATCAAAAAGACACTGTTGGATGTCATAAAAAAAGACTCTACAATTGACATCACCTATCTGGGGGCACCAAAGTACAGGCTATCTATCAATTCGGAAGACTTCAAATCTGCTGAAAAACTCCTAAAGCCAATTATTGAAGAAATTGAATCTGTCATAGAAAAGAACAAGGGCACATTCAAATTTACAAGGGAAGATTCAAAGAAAACAAGAGACAACTAAAATGAGATTTTTACTTCGGAAATGTTCCAAATGCTATCACTATACATTAAAAGAAAAATGCCCAAAATGCTCCGAGGAAACAGTTTCAGCACATCCAGCC
>JABMOR010000130.1 GCA_013203245.1 Candidatus Nitrosopumilus sp. | reverse complement strand
GGGTAGGTCCAGTAGCTAATGAAACTACCATCGAACCTAATTTGTTAGAACCTTCAGTAACAAAAATAAAATAACCATTTTCAAATTTTTGAATTTGTAAAGAAAAATTACGACTCCCCAAATTTACCATTTTATGGAAAAATCCATTTGGAGAGGTCAATGAGCTACGAACAAATCTTATGCTTTTATTGCTATTGATTCACTTTTCTGAGAATTTACAACTTCAGGATTCTTCTTGCACTTTGTCTCATGTTTATCTGTAAAAACAAAGAGTTTTTCACAATGTGTGCATGGAGTTTTTTCTTTTGTTGTTTTAGCTTTGGATTTTGTTGTTTTATCTTTAGCAGTTTTAGCTTTAGCAGTTTTAGCTTTAGATTTTGCTTTAACAGTTACTTCTTGAACTTCTGATTCAATTTCAGTAGCTGCTGCAGCTTCTATAGAATCAGCTTCAACTCTAGCACGTAGTTTTGCTTTGTATTTCAAATTACGTGGTTTTGTTCTTAATCTATATCCACAACATGGACACCAAAGTCCTTCCCATTTGATGAATATTTCACAAATTTGGCATCGACGTTGTCCAGAAGCATATCTTCCAGTGCCAACAGGCTTTTGAGCCTTATATCTAATACAAATTCCTTTACAAGTCATCTTGGTATTATTATATAGAATTTATAACTATATAAGGATGGATCGATAAAATTCATATAAAATATTAAAATAAATTGTAAATATTTCATTTTTTATATCGATCAAAATTATTATTTTCAAAAAAAACAACGAAATCAACAATAAATATGTATAGCTTATTTCAAAACAATGTTTTTTGAAATATTAACATATATCAATATACGTGTTTGACAAAAAATTTCAATTTTTTTAAAAAAAATGATAAAAATTTATAATATTATCATACTTTCATCGTCACTGGCGTATAAAAAAACTGAGAAATTTTGAATAAATCAAAATTTTTACAAAAAATAATAAAAATTACTAATCTGAAATTGACAAGAAAAAAATGTAGTACCAATATCCTTCCAATTAAGAAATATATTTTGCTGAAAGGATTAGTAACAAAATTTCCAGAGTTCCAAATTGCTAATTCTTGAAATATCTATGAGTTTTGAATACTATCAAAAACTAATCCAACGTTTTCATTTTTAAAACTAAGATTAAATTTTTAGAACATTACATCTCTAAGTGTAGTAGAATGACGTTCAAGAATATCTTCATGAAATAAAATTTTCTTATATTTTTTAGAGAATTTTTTTGAGTGATAAGTATTAGACGTCTAGAATAGTTCTGAGACTCTTCTGGAAGTATAGAATTAAAAAATAGGTTGAGACTTCAAATAAGTTGAAAATCTACAATAGGGTTTACCATAGGTAATAACAATTACAATACGTGAATTCTGTAAATCACAATAATTTAGGAAAGGAAAATGAGATTTAGGTTTACGCTTTCAAAACAGTCGACACTACATGTTTAACTGCTTCATCAAAATTTGTATCAATATTTGACTTGATTTCAGATAATTTTACATCTCCCTCTTGAGCGATTTTTGCTGATTCAGCAGTTGCCTTATCTTTTGAAGCATTGATAATAACTTCAGCCTCTTTAGTAGCCATTTCACGAGTTTTTTCTAGCAAATTATCAATTTCGGTGATAGCCTTTACGGATAATTGTTTTTTCATATCCCCAACTTTGCTATTTAGAGAATCTAGATCATCTTCTAAGGCATTCAGAGATGTGATAATTCCTGTGACTTTGGATTCAGCCATACTACTCATTATGCTCTAAATCTGATAATCCATTACTTAAATCATTCATTTGGTAGGCACATTAATGAGATATTCTAAGATTATCCTGTTGTTAAAAGTAAGATTGCTCGGGCAAGATCGCCTTCTGCTTCTTCTAAAGCACTTTTGGCCTTTTCTTCATCAACACCTGCTTGTTGGCTAACAAGCTGAATATCTTCTTCTGAGAAAATTGGAACCTCTAATTCTCTTTCTTCATAACTATCAGCAGTTACTGTAAAAATAGAACTGTCTTTTGCTTTCATTTCAGTAACAGAAGGTTTTGAAATAATGATTTCTTTTTTATCAGTTTTAATTATTACTTCTTGAACATTGGATAATTCGTTCATATCCAGACCCATCTTATCCATCATTCTTCGCATTTCGCGGTTTCCTCCTCGCATCATGATCTTATTTCCTCATTGCGACTTTTTAAACTATCTCTAACCTTTACTGCCACACCCCTATCAAAATCAGAAATCATTTCAGACGATAAAATTGCCCTGCCAACTGCAATTACCTTATTTTTGAATAATACAGGAGTGTCTGCAGATATTTGGACATTTTTTCCACATGAGATAACATGTTTGCAAAAGACTGATCTGCCTTGCTCCACATATGGGGCAGCATCAGAATTTATTTCTACACAATTTTCTTTGAATTTTTTATTTTCTAATAATATTTGAGCAAAATGAATGCTAATAGATAGACTTCCGTCAATTCTCAAAGTAAATAGAAATTTTCCTTTATGAGAAACTGTTCGTATTCTACCAGTTTTTCGAGAAAAAGTCATTTCAATATCTTTTGGTAATAATTTGGATGTACCATTTCCAAATAATGCATCAAGTGAATGCTGAAGTTTAATGATATGATCCAATACTCATCATAGAATTTTTTGTAAATATTAGTTCAGTGCTAGTCTATATTATAAGGATCAAACTATATAGAATAGGATTTTCCCTTTAGATTATGGAAGATGTGGGAGAAACTAGAAAAATTCAGTTTACTGGAAAATCATCATACATAGTTTCATTACCAAAACAATGGATTACAGAATTAGGGCTCAAACAAGGAGACCAAATTAAAATGGTCCGAAAAGGTTCATCAACATTAGAGCTTTATCCACCAAAATTTGAATCTAGAATTCAGAAAAAAGAAGATGCAACCATAGAAATTGAAGGAGAGGAAGAAGCATCATCAATTGTTAGAAAATTAATTTCATTGTATTTTTTAGGATATAAGACAATTAATGTAAAACCAAAAAATGGTAGATTAAGCGTTACTCAAAGAAACTCAGTGAAAGAAGCAGTAAAACGAATGCTAATGGGTTCTGAAATAATTGCCGATTCTATTGGCGGTATAACGGTACAGGTTCTTGTCAATTTATTAGAATTATCAGTAGATGGTGCTTTCAAGCGAATGCTTCACTTGGCAAAATCTATGTCAAGTGATGCAATTTTAGCTGTAAAAGAAAATAATTTAGAATTAGCCCAGGAAGTTATCAATACAGATGATGAAGTAGATAGATTTGGATTTTATATTATTCGACAATTAAAGATAGCAATTCAGAATGAACATATGCTAAAAGAAATGGGTTTCAGAAATGCTAGAAATTGTCTAGGATATAGACTAATTGTGAAAAATATAGAGAGAACCGGAGATCATGCTGCATTCATTGCTAAAGATCTAATTGAATTTAAAAAACCTGTAAAAAAAGATATTTTGCAGAAATTCGAGGAAATGAATGAGTTTTGCTTGTCTGTTTTAGATGATGCATGTCTTGCATTATTCAAAGAAGATTACTATCAGGCTGAAAAGACTATTGTAAAAATTAATCAAATTACTAAATTTGAGAAAAAAGTAAGAGATGCTTCAAAATCATTAAAAGATGATGAGGAAATTTACAGGGTACGAAGAATGACTGAAAATATCAGAAGGGTTTCTGAATATGCTAGTGATATAGCTGAAATAGTTTTGAATATGAATATAGAAAAAACATTAAAAAAATATGATTAATTCGAAAAACATGTCCAATACAATTATCTTAGATTGAATTAAAAAAGGAATTAGAGTGAAGTCTGCAATTTTAATCACATATGATCAAGAAGACGCAATAAATGAGTCAAAAGGGCTGTGTGATGCAGCAGGATATGAGGTAGTCCATGTCATAACACAGAATTATCTTCAGAAACCAAAGTATGGCATTAGTGGTGGAGTACTAGAACAATTACAAGAAATTGCAGATAGGGTAAGACCAGATGTCATAGTATTTGATGAGATTCTAAAACCAAGTCAAAACTATAATCTTGCTACAGAATTACACAGAGAGGTATTAGATAGAGAAGCATTAATTCTTGAGATTTTTGAAAGTAGAGCTTCAAGTGCAGAATCAAAATTACAAGTAAAATTAGCACAGTTGAGATATGAAATGTCAAGAGCTAAAGAAAAAGTTAGACTTGCAAACATGGGAGAACAACCCGGATTTATGGGAATAGGGAAATTCGAAGTTGACGTGTATTATAATGACATCAAACATAGAATGCAAACAATAAGATCAAAGCTAGAAAAAGCTGGAAAACAAAGAGAGCTTCACAGAAAGGGAAGAAAAAGAATGGGATTCAAGACAATATCACTTGCAGGTTACACTTCTTCAGGAAAGACCACATTGTTTAACAAAACTACAGGTGAAACAAAAGATCAAAGTAAAAAACTTTTCACAACTCTTACTACAACTACACGAAGAGTGATGATAGATCAAGAACCATTTTTAATTGCAGATACAGTTGGTTTTATCAGTAAACTTCCAGCTTACATGATTGATGCATTCAAATCGACACTAGAAGAATTGGTACATACTGATGTAATTATTCTAGTAATTGATATTAATGACTCAATTTCTGAATTGAAAAAGAAATTTTCTAGTTGTATGAGAACTTTAAATGAATTAGGGGTAGAACAAGACAAGATAATTTATGCTCTAAACAAATCGGATTTGTTAAAAAATGAAGAAATTAAACGGAAAGTTGAATATCTTAATTTAAATGAAAATAAAAAATTGATTTCAGTTTCTGCAAAAACTGGGAAAAACATCACACAATTAAAAGAATTAATTAAAGAAATTGTAGAAAGTCAAAATTTCCATAAACCAAAAAATAATTTGTGGGAAGGAGTTGGAAAAACATTTGGTAATTGAAGTAGTTAGGATTGGACAACGTCTAGTTAGAGATGACAGGGTAACAACACATGTTGCACTTGTTTCAAGAGGATTTGGTGCAGAGCGAATTTACATGACTGAGATAAATCCAGAAATCAAAGATACTATTGAAAAGATCAATAATACTTGGGGAGGTAATTTTGAAGTTGTGTTTATCGAAAAATGGAAAACAATTGTAAAAAAGAAAAAAGACGAAGGATTCAAAGTTGTTCATCTTTCAATGTACGGTGAAAGTATCAATGACGCTCAAGAAAAAATTAAAGGAGAAGAAAATCTATTGATTGTTGTAGGAGCTGAAAAAGTTCCAAGAGAAATTTATGAATTAGCAGATTATAATGTTGGAATTGGTAGTCAACCTCATTCAGAAATTAGTGCTTTAGCAATTCTTTTAGATCGTATCCAAAAAGGCAAACAATTTGAAAAAGAGTTTCCCAATGCAAAAAGAAAGATCATCCCTACCAAAAATGGCAAAAATGTGCAAGTAAAAGAAAGAAGGGATTAATAGTACAAAATCAGGAGTCATTAGAGTTGGTAGACAAATACGAAGATCCTTTTGTTAGAATTGCTTCAATGATTGGAGGAGATGAATACCTCAAAGTAGCAAGATCTCTTCTAAAAGCAGAAGATGCTACTGATGAAGAAATTGCTAGTTCTACAGGTCTTAGAATCAATATGGTAAGAAAAGTATTGTATGATCTATTTGGAAAATCACTCATTACTGGAATTAGAGTTAAAGACGAAAGGAAAGGATGGTTTGTCTATAGATGGAGAACTAGAAGAGAAGAAGTAGAACATTTTATTGAAAATCAAAAGAAAAAAATTGGTGAAAGATTACAACAGAGATTAGATTATGAAAATGCTGGAGATTTCTATCATTGTGGAAATGAAGATTGTCCCAGAGTAACATTTGAACAATCTCTTGATGGAATGTTCAAATGCCCATCATGTCAAAATGTTTTGAATCTAAAAAAGAATGATAAATCTAGAAAGGCATATCAAAAGAAAATTGATGAGATCAAACAAGATATGCAACAGACATTCTGATTAGACTAAAATTTTGAAAACTAGGTTACTAAAATAAATAGGAGAAACTCTTTTGAAGATCCTTGAGTCAAATCACTACGGTAAATCCAACTACAGGCGAAGATATTGCAAATTATTCTGCAATGGATAAAAATCAAGTATTTGGTTTAGTAGGAAAAGCAAAGAGAGCATATCCAGAATGGAAAAAAGATTATGAGAAACGTAAAAGTTACATTTACAATTTAGTTGAATATCTAAAGAAAAACAAAACAAAACTTGCAACAGTAGCTACAACTGAAATGGGTAAACCACTCAAAGAATCAATTGGAGAAGTTGAAAAATGCGCATGGGCTTTAGAATTTTATGCAGATCATGGAGATAGTTTTCTTGCTGATGAAGTATTAAACACAGATGCAAGAAAGAGTTTTCTAACTTTTGAACCACTTGGTGTTATAGGCTCAATTATGCCATGGAATTTTCCATATTGGCAAGCATTAAGATTTGCAGCTCCTTGTCTAATGGCAGGAAATGTAATTGTTATGAAACCATCTAGAATAACAATGCAATCAGGTATTGAAATTGAAAAAGCATTTACTGAATCTGGAATGCCTGATGGGATTTTTCAAACTGTAGTTGGAAGTGTAGAATCTGCAAATCATCTTATAGATTCAGATGTTAATGCTGTTACTTTTACGGGCAGCACTAATGCAGGTGCAAAAGTAGGTGAAAGAGCTGCAAGGCATTTAAAAAAATGTGTTTTAGAATTAGGTGGAAGTGATCCTTTCATAGTATTAGATGATGCAATTATTGAAAAAGCAGCAGAAGGTGCTGTTAAAGGTAGATTCATCAATTGTGGACAAAGTTGTGTTGCATCAAAAAGATTTTTTGTTGGGAAAAATATTGCAGATGAATTTATTGAGTTATTTATTAAAAAAGCATCTCAGCTCAAAATAGGTGATCCAATGTTAATTGAAACAGATATTGGACCATTATCAAGTAAAGATGGTTTAGAAACAATTTCTGGAATAGTCGAAGATGCAAAAGAAAAAGGTGCTGAAATTCTTCTTGGAGGTTCTCAAATAGATGGAAAAGGATTTTTCTATAAACCAACAATTCTGAGAAATGTTAAATCAAATATGAGAATAGCCCGAGAAGAAACTTTTGGACCAGTAGCTCCAATTACAATTGTTGAAAATGAAAGTGAGGCAGTGAAATTAGCTAATGAGAGTGAATTTGGTCTAGGTGCAAGCATTTGGACAAAAGATCTTGCTAAAGCAGATAAAATGTCTAGACGAATTGAATCAGGAATAGTAAGTGTCAATAATGTAGTGATTTCAGACCCACGAATTCCATTTGGAGGAATAAAACATAGTGGATTTGGAAGAGAATTATCAAGATATGGTATGTTAGAATTTGTAAATTTGAAATCAGTTAGATTTTATGATAATTTAACACATCATCATTACGTAGAATAGATTATTTTTCAATTTTGAAATATTAGTCTTCTAAATCAGAATCTTCTTCTAAATCAGAATCTTCTTCTAAATCAGAATCTTCATCTAAATCAGAATCTTCATCTAAATCATCCTCTTCATCATCACATTCCTCTAATTGAACATGTGTTGGATTTCCATCATCCCCAAAGAAAATCTCAATGCAAATATCGGTAGCTAAAGTAGGTACCAGAATTTCAACAAGTTCTTTAGGAAAATTTCCTAATCTGCTAGGATCTGATGAATATCTGTAGGTAGTGATTTCATCTTCATGATAAAAATCAAATTCAATATCCCCTTGTGTGAATTTTCTCACTGCGATTACTTGACCAAATATACTGTGTGGCAAATCTAACTACCTTTCTGAGAAACATCTTTTGTAAGATTTTCTGCTAGTTGTTCATAGTATTCTCTAGTTTTTCCTATCTCATCAAGTTTTGATTTTTCAATTTCATTGAGTTCTTTGTCAACCTTTTCTGAAACATATTGCAATCTTGCTTCTGCCATCATGAATAATTTATTATTCTCTTTCCACAAATGCTCAGTGATATGTTCAACATATTGTTGCATGTCACTTACTAATTTTGTAGAATCACCTGATGATAGATATTCTTTTGCTGACACTTCCATTTCTGCACCGATTTCTCGTGAACGTTGATGATCAATTAACATCATAGCAATAGGTCCCATATTGGTAGGTAAACCAGCTTGCTCTAAAGCTGGAAACAGTGATTTTTCTTCTTTACTATGATGACAAACATCTGTAAAATTTTTTGAAAAATCGATTACAGGTAATAATATTGATTCAGGAATCTGTTTACCATCATTTAGTAATTGAACAGTAGATTCCATTGCTTTGATGACTTTTTCTATTAATTCGTGATCGCGTCTTAATGATGTAGTAGACATAATTAATTGAAATAAAATCCAATATCTATATCTTATTCATTTTAAGAAAAATAATTAAAAGATAGAAATTAGTTAACGATGATTTGTTAACATGTGGGTTTAACGATTAGAAAGGCTATTTGCTTTTACAAATATCCAAATCCTTTTGGTCATTTCACTTGGTGCAATTGGTTTCTTACCAAAGACTTGTTCTACAGTTTCAGAACGTCCTGCAAAACTAATTGCATATCCACCAAATGCTGGTTTTTTACCTTTTGATTTAGTTACTTTCTTTTTTGGAGCTGCTTTCTTTTTTGGAGCTGCTTTTCTTTTTGTGGTAATTTTCTTTTTTATTGCCATTTTCTTGTAATTTTATTTCAAAGATCGTATAATAACTTACACTTTTTGATAATTCAAAACAAGATGATTTTTGAGCCTCTTAACAGATTTGAGTTGAAGATTAGTGGATTTAGAAATATTATCAAATCCAATACCTTGAACAAATGATATTGAATCATTTCCTCCAATTATGAATGGGGAGAGAGTAATAATCAATTCATCAAAAAGATTTTGTTTAATAAATTCCCAATTTACTGTTCCACCACCTTCAACTAATATTGTTCTGATTTTTTTCTCTGAAAGTTTTTTTAATAAAGACTTAATGTTCACATACTTTTCTCCAGTAATAATAACTTCAACTGGAAATTTATTTAATTTTTGTAGATTAGATTTTGTGATTTTTTTCGATACAGCTATTATGGTTGGAACTTTAGCAGATGTTTGTAAAATTTTTGATTTTGTAGATATATCACCTTTAGAATCTAATATTATTCTAATAGGATTTTTCCCTTTAGCATAACGTACAGTTAACAAAGGATCATCACGCATTAGGGTATTTTTTCCAATAATTATTGCATCTACTTTTGTTCTTAGTTTATGTAGTCTACGCAAATCTTCATTGGAAGAGAGTTTTGAATTTCCTGTTCTAGTAGCAATTTTACCATCAATAGATATCGCTGCACTTAGAATAACATATGGATTATATTTTTCCATGTACTATTTTTCCTCCAATCATTACAGCCTTTATTGCAGATTCAGATGCTCTATGAACAATTGATGCATGTGGGTCATGCATTGGTTCTAAATCTAACGCATGTTTATCTAAAAATATACAATCAGCAATTTTTCCAGATTCAATACTTCCAATATTTTTATTCAAAATTTTTCCGCCGTTTACTGTTGCCATTTTAAGAATTTCTTTTGGATCAATTCTTTTTTTGTGTAACCCCATAGTTACTTTCCAAATAAAATCCATTTCCCTAAACATATCAGGGGAGTTTATCATCACATTATCTGTGCCTAAAGCTAGAGTACAGCCAGATTTTTGCATCAAAACAATGTCAGGAATTCCTTCAGCAAGGGATGAATTAGCTCTGGGGCAAATTACAATGCCTCTTGTTTTTTTAGATGCCATTTGAAGATCAGATTTTGAAGCATATGTCATATGAACCAAAAAATCAGGTTTTAAAATTAAAGCCCTAATTGTTTCAGATTGTCCAGTGACTTTTTTTGATTGAGTAATACTTTGTTTAGTTTCAGCAGAATGAATTGCTCTAATCTTTGATATTTTTGAATAATAATTTAAGACAGAATTACTATTTTCGTTTGCGCCACTAACACCTATGCCATCACATTTTTTGAGTAATGCACGTAATTCAGCAGTTTTTGTGCTTGGAAATGATAAATTTTTTTTAATTTCTTTTGCATTCTGATAAAATTCCATTCGACCTAAAATGATTGAACGTAAAGGGACATCATCTAGTACTTTTTTTAATAAAATGGCTCCATCTAATCCCCCTTCTCTAAAATCTACAAAAGTTGTGATTCCTTTCCTAAGCATTGAGTGACAAGTATTTTTCATAAAATTTCCTAAAATCTCATTTGATGTATTTTTTAGAATTTTTGATTTTGCTCCAAAAACAGGATGAATTTTTTCATCAACTGTATTGTTTAAAGAAATATCTTTCCCAATAGAATCTCCAATATGGGTATGGGTATTGATGAATCCAGGTATCATCAAGAGCCCTTCACAATCTAAAGATTCTTCTTTCAGAATTGGTTTAATTTTTGATTGAATTTTTTTAAATTGGTTATTTTGAATTCGTATATCTGTATTTGAAACAAAATCTAAATCTTGGCCAGTTAAAACACTGATATTTTTAATTAACATGATAATTCATAAATTTCAGGTTTTTCTTTTCCTGAATCTCGAATTTCGCGTATAGTATCAAGGGATTTTGTTGCTAATTTCACTGCCTCTCTACCAGTATTTGCATTACCAATTCCGCAATTCAGTAAAATACCATCGTCATTTTTTACAATATTGATAAAATCTTGAACGGATTGTTTTGCTTCATCGTTTGATACTATCATAAAGTTATCACCGCCCATAAAAAATGCAAGAGAATTTTTTTCTAGAAAGTATTTAGACATTTTTGAATACAATCCAAATATCACTGATGTGATTTCATAAGGGGAATTAGTTTTTCTTTTTGATGTAAGGTTATCTACATCCAAATGCATTATCGAGACTTTTGAATCAAAACCATCGTAAACAAAACCAAAAATATTATGTTCTGTGCTCAGGATAATTTTGTTTTTCTTTCCTTCGTATGCGTTTAGATTTGCTTTAAAAGGTGAATTTCCATAACCGATAGATATCGTTAATCCGACTTTAAATAATTTTTTAAGGATTTTTTGGATTTGAATATGACCCTCTAAACCCAAACCATTTGAGACTACAAAAAATTCATCCGCCCTATTAAGAAAAACTATGCAGTTTTTTTCAGAAAATAGCTTTTGTACTTCTTTGTAAATAGATGCTTGAAGCATTTGGAGTTCATGTTCCCTATCACTGCCAAGAGTCAATGTCCAAGGGCCATATTCTGTAATTTTTAAGATGCTGAGTTGAATCATTTTTGAATCCTTTT
>JABMOR010000129.1 GCA_013203245.1 Candidatus Nitrosopumilus sp. | reverse complement strand
TTTTTTCTATTTTTGACCCTCTCTTTAATTCATCGCTAAAAATTACATTTTTGGATCAAGGCCTTTTGCTAATCTTAATGCATCAACAAGACCATCTGCATAACCTATACTCAATATTGCTACTTCATCTTGACCATCTTCAAGAAATTTTTCTGCATCTTTAACATACAACTCTGCATTTTCCAAAATCCCTTGAAATTCTTTTTGACCTTTGTATAATGGTTCTACCTCTTCTAGTGCTTCTCTAACCATTGGAACGTATTTTTTCATCATTTGGATTGATATTTTCTTTGTTTTTTCTGTATTATCAAACGGTTCATCAACACATTGACCAAATATCTTCAAGGCATCTGATTCGGTAAAGTGAAATTTACCTGGAATAATTATTGTATGTGGTGGCTTGCCAAAATCTGTTTTTTCTAAACTGGATATTTTACCTGAAATGATATTTTGATCTTTGAATCCAATCCTTGATGCAACAATCACATATGTTGATGAGCTAATGACATTTCTTATTTGACCTTTTTCAGTTTCTAAAAGTCCATGTAATGCATCTTTAGGATCTAAGAAAAAATCTTTGTCTTGATTATATTCTAAGAGAAGTATAGTGTGATTTCCTTCAATGACATTTTTGTATATTACATAATATGGGGTTGTTAATGATTTCATTGCACTCATTATTGTTGCAATTCTTCCTATTTTGTAAAAATGCAAGCCACATTCTCCTATCATTGAAGTAAGTGATGAAGATGCATGAATGGAATGTGTTTTAATTTTATCTTCAATTGCTCTTGTTCTTAGTTCAATGTGGGTAGTGGCGATATATGGATCTCCATATGCTAATAATACAACATTCTTTTTCTTTGCATTTTTTAAAATCTCATTACCATCTTCAACAAGCCATCTTTTTGCAAGTTTGAATTCTCCATTTGTTGCTTTTTTGATTTTTGCTAAATCTGATTTTCCTATTGGACTGGTGAATTGTTCCAAATACACGATGTCTGCTTTTGATAAAATATCTAATGCTTCAATAGGAATTGATTTGAATCCCGAAATACCTAAACCGACAAACCACAGCATTACTGAATATTTTTATCATGAAGTCTTTTTAAATGCTGTAGCGTTTTCTTGAGAATCTCTATGCCTCTAAGATATTCGTCTATGGAAACTTTCTCATCAATTGTATGAGCTTCATGTGGATCTCCTGGCCCATAAGTTACAACTGGAATTTTCCATTGATTTCCTAGAACATTCATGTCCCCTGTACCTGTTTTTCTAATTAAAGTAGGTCTTGAATGCTCTGATTCGATAATTCCTAGAGTAAAAGCTCTAACTAGTGCTGAATTATGAGGAGCTTCAAATGGTTCAGTTTCATCTAAAATTGAATAAAATGCCTCCACTTCTCTTTCTTGAGATATTTCTTTTACGAGTGTTGCAATTTTTTGTTCAATTGTTTTACAATTCATATCTACAGGAATTCTGATATCAAATGTTGTTTCACATTCTTTTGGAGTAACATTGTGACTGGTTCCACCTTTTACTTCAGTCATAGTGGCAGTCAATAACATTCCTTTTGATTTACCTTCTTGATTCGCTTCTAGCTTTTCTTTTAATTCCCTTGCAAAAATCATAGATTCTAAAATTGCATTCTTTGATAACCACGGTGCACTTGCATGAGAACTATCTTCAACACTAATTTTGAGATTTATTGCTAACCTTCCTTTGTATGCAATGGTAACTTGTTTAATTCCACTTGGTTCTCCAAAAACAGCGTAATCAATATCCATTTTTTTCTTAACTAAATTTTTAATTCCTGTTGCATTTCCTTCTTCATCAACTGCCCCGACAAAAAATACGGTTCCATTATTGTTTTGAATTGATGCTGCTGCAAATAACATTGCCATTAATGGTGCTTTTGCATCTGAGGCTCCTCTACCATAAAGTGAATCCCCATCTTTTCTAACTTTGACCTTGCCTGGTACTACATCCATATGTCCACATAACATAATTCTTGGAGAGCCAGAACCTTTCTTAGCTATTATGTTGCCAACTTCATCAATTTGAATATCTTCAAATCCTAAATCATCACATTTATCAGCTAAAAATTCAGCCATTGGTTTTTCACTTAGAGATGGTGTGTATAGTCTGAGTGATTTCTCTAGCATCTTCACTGCATATCTTGATGTTACTGTAAAGTGAGGATCCAATTCTTACTTTTTAATCCCAAGTGCATAATCTAGCATTAAGGAAGGGATATCCACTTCACACACTCTTACTGTATTTTTGTATTCAGTTGTATTGTTTACTTCATGTACCACTAGTCCTTTTTCATCACTTTCCATCAAATCCACACCTACGATATCTCCTTCAACTGCATGTTTTGCCTTAATACACATTTCTTCCATTTCTTGTGTGACTTTACATGGTTCAGCTACGCCTCCAAGTGCCATGTTTGTTTTCCAATGTTTAGAAATTCTATAAATTGCTGCAACTATTTTATCTCCTACCATTATTGCTCTGATATCTCTCGGTGGTCTTTGTACAAATTCTTCCAAATAATGAACTTGATAAATTGGATACATGGTTTCCCTACTTTCAATAATTCCTTCAGCTGCATCTCTGTCATTTAGTTTTGAGATTAACCTTCCCCAACTACCCACTGTTGGTTTAATCACTCTTGGATATCCCTGCAAATCCAGTGTTTCTAATGCTGCATCTTTTGAAAAAGCTACAGTAGCGTCTGGTGTTGGAACTCCAAATTTTTTTAATAGCATATGTGTAAATAATTTATTTCCAGCATAAACTCCTGTGTTAAGACAATTGATCACTTTAACACCTAACCCTTCAAGAGCTGCTGTTGAATGTAAATTTCGATAGTAACTTACACATCTTTGTATAACCACTCCATAATCTTCTGGTTTTTTTTCTAAATTAATTGCTAATTTTTTACAATCTACCATCTGGATGTTGATGTTCTTTTTTTTACCAGCTTCTAGTAGAGCTTTTTCTTCCCAACGGATGGAATCATAAAGAATTGTAACATCGGTCACTCTCCCCAATCCTCGCCAACTGTTTGGGCTGGCTTTAGATCGAAACCGTTTGAACCTTTAGATAATTCAAAACTTGCACCACATTCGGGACATGTTACAATTTCCCCTTCAAGTGCATCACTTGGTATGGAAATATCTGCATCACATTCTTCACATTTTGACATATTTTCCCTTCATTACTCCTCTAATTTATCATTAATTATCTTTTTTTCAAGTCTGTCTTCTAGAGGGATCTCTATGAGATCACCCATTCTTAGATTCTTTAATCCAGTGGCAACAGCCTTTGCCCCTTCGTCGTCTTTTTCCAGCCCTAAAATGGACATCAAATATGCGGCGCCTGTTTTACCTGCTAATTCTCCGAAAACTATACTGCGTCTGTTCCCTACTGCTCTGGGTGGAATTGGTTCGTAGGCCGCTGGATTTTTAAGAATTGCTGCAAGGTGCGTGCCAGCTTTGTGTTTGTAAGCTGACGAACCTACAATGGGTTTTGAATCGTATGGCTTGATTGATGTGTAGTCCTCAATCAGTCTGGACAAATCAAGCAACATGTCTAATCTGAAATCATTTGGCGATTTGTAAAGGTAAGTTAGCGCAACTGCAACTTCCGCAAGAGGGGGAATGCCTGTCCTCTCTCCGATCCCGTCAATTGTAGTGTGAATCTGATCAACCCCTGCGTCACATGCTGAAAATGCATTTGCA
>JABMOR010000128.1 GCA_013203245.1 Candidatus Nitrosopumilus sp. | reverse complement strand
GTTTGACATCTCGAATTTTTACAACGCTTCCATCATTAAGGCGAACTGTCGGGGTATCAATTGAATCAACAAAGGCCACCGTCGCCCCTTTTCCAGGAATGTCTATTTTGATTTGTGTTCCCACAGCTACCGTATGATCGAGGATTTCAGCAATAACTGGATGAATTCCTACAGCTGCAAAGCCCGTGTTGCATGCCCGTCCATACCTTAAACGAAATCCGCCTAATTTGTTAGGCATGGATAAAACTGATCTACCCGTGATCACTTCACGCATTCTTTTAGCAGCTGCATCTTCTTGATTATCACCAGTCTGAACAGCTCCTTTAAGATCATTGAGCCATTCCCATCCATCTAAATTGTACAATTCAATTCTTTTGAGGAGTTTTTTTGATCTTCCAATCAATCCGTCATTTAAGACACGTAAGGCCCCTCCTCTAACTCGGTCAGTTTTGATTCTAACCATAGATTTGTGGTTGACTACTTCGTATGGATCTGTATCAACGCCTGCTAATTCTACGGGAAGATTACGAATCACATGTTCAATGTCTTCATCTAAGATATGAAATTGAAAACTACTTGCTTCTCTTTCATAGATTCGTAATTCCTCAACAAATCTACCTGTTTCATCATCAAATGAATTAGCTTGAAATTTTGATAGGCCTGCTATTTTTCTAACATGATCTGCAATTAACAAAGTAACTGCAGATTCTGTTCCCCCTGCTGAACGCATTGGTCCTGCAATTGAAACCGATAGATATTCAGTGCCATCTTTATTTTTCTTTATTTTTACTTCGCTAATTCCTTGTAGTGGTGCAATAGTAACTCCTTCTGTAATAATTGCTAAACCTACACGTACTGCAAGATCTAACTTGTCTTCTAAAGTGGCATCTGGAAGACAGTATTTACCTAAAGCAATCTCTTTTGCTAAAATTAATGCAGAAAGTTCTTTTCCATTAATTTTTAAAATTTCTCTCAAGGGATCTGCAATATCAATTTCGTGCATTTTTGCAACTCTATCTGCTAAATCAAATGCGATTTTAGGCTCAATAATGCCTGAAGAGTCTGCTAAACTAGATTTTGCTGATGCTGCATGTTCAAATATTCTATATGTCTCATTTGAAAGACCAGTGTAGTAATCCAGATAGAAATCTGGCATTTTGATATCACTAATTCGAGAGATTGCATCGTTTTCAGACATAATATGTCCTCTACTACTTACTTCTTTGAATTGCTTTTGCTATTTCTTCGAGTTTTTTAATACTTCCCCCTTTTTCAAGAAAAGTTCCAATAACTAATGCATCTGCTCCAGCTTTAACCAAACTTTGAGCAGTTTTTACATCTTTGATGCCTCCACCTACTATCAAAAATCCATTAAACGCATGTCTAACAGTTTTTATCATTTCAGGAGTAACATTGGTTTTTGCACCAGAACCTGCCTCCAAGTAAACAAATCTCATACCAAGAAATTGGGCAGCTAGAGCATATGCTGCAGCAATTTTTGGTTTTTCAAATGGAATTCCTCTCGCTGAACCAACAAACCAGGCTGATGTTCCATCTCCTATTACCAAATAAGCAGTTGGAAGTGGTTCTAATCCAAATTTTAGGACACTTGGAGCACCCAAAGCCTGTGCTTGGGTAATAAAATATGGATTTTCAGAATTCATTAATGAACTAAATAATATCGCATCTGCATCAGGCACAACACCTGTGACATTACCTGGAAATAGAATAATTGGAATTTTTAGACCTTTTTTAATACCTTTAACAACTTGTGACATTTCAATTTGATCAGTTGCTGATGAACCTCCAACTAGAATTGCCGAGGCTCCAATCTTTTCAACATCTTTTGCAAGTTTACTTGATGCCTCTAAATTGGATACTTCTGAATCAATTAACACAAACAATAATGCATTTTTCTTTTTTAATTCTGATTTTAAGAATGATTCAACTTTGTTTCCAACCATAGAAGGGGTTTGTACATGTCTCTTTAAAGTTTAATTGGAATGCTGTATACAGATCTGTATAGCTATGGACAAGTTAGAACAATCCAATTTTAACAATATTATTCGTAAAATCATCAAAAAATCACTGTTTACAGAGCGACAAGTTGAAATTATTTTAAATCAAAAAGATCTTCTTGAATCCAATTTTTCTATAAGTAAAGGTGCGTATTACAGGCAAGTTGGGCAATCTAGAGACAAATTAATTGGATTATTCTACTCTATCATACTTTTTCGTGGTTTAGGCATACTTTTGCCTGATGATATAGATGTGATATCAAAGCTTTCCGAACAGATTAGTGTGATTAATGATAGTGATATTTTTCCTGAAAGAGAAGATGAAGTGATTAGTGTGATAGATAGGCTCATTCGTCAGGCATCTAATATGTGATGTATGTGATGTTTGAGAATACATCAAATCAAATTATATGTGATAATATGTGTGAGATTGTTAATCTAAAGTGTGAAATAATATTGTTCAATCACGATATATCACGTTGTAGGCATAGAAGTTGTGATGTTAGTAGAAATTCCTGAACCTGAAGTGATTTTAGGTG
>JABMOR010000127.1 GCA_013203245.1 Candidatus Nitrosopumilus sp. | reverse complement strand
TAATCTTGCTTTTGGTCTTTTACTTGCTGCCAAATGATGTGGCATGCCTTTTTCAGTTAATCGTTCACTGATATTTTCTAGCATTATTCCCATTGACACATTTGTTTTTTTCAACTCTTTCATCTCTTCATAATTTAGATTCCCTGCATTCGTATGTGGGAATAGTCCCATCTCTAATGCAAGTTCTGAAGAATGAACTAGATATTCTGCTGTAGATTTGAAACCGTTCTCTTTTAACCAATCTCTGGCCTCCTGGTATCTTTGCTCTGGTTGTTCACCTGTAACAAAAAGTGCTTCCACACATTTGTATTTCTTTGCAAGTGATAGTAATTCTGATATTTGTTGCTTTGACATCAAAGAAAGTTTTACTTCTCCAGGTTCAGACTTGTAAGTGCAATAAGAGCATGTATCTTTACAGAGATTTACAATGTTGAAAAATGCTTTTTTAGAAAATGTCACATAATCTTTTTTAAATTTTCTTCTTAAATTCTGTGAAACTTGGAATAAGTCATTTGGATTTTCTACTGCTTTTTTGTAAATTTCAATAACCTCTTGACGAGAAACTGGTTTGTTCTCTAAAATATTGTTTAAACTCTCTGAATCAAAGACAAGATTGTTCAACAGAATAATTTCTTGCTAAGAGGTATTTATGCTTGTATTGAATTAATTTCAATTTGGTCTTTCATCTAATATAATTGAAATATTTGTAGTCCTTCCATCTCTTGAGATTTCTAAAATCATTTCATCCCCTACTGATTTTGCTCTTTGTAAATGAATCAAAATATCGTCAATTTTTCTGACTTCTTTTCCATCCACTGATAAAATAATGTCTCCGCCTACTTGATAGTTGATTCCGTCGACTTCGATGGTTTTATCAGAACCAATTAACCCTGCATCAAACGCTGGGCTATCCTCTACTACTGTAATCACTAGAAATCCAATTGCGTCTTTTAGATTCATGACACTTGCCATGTCAGGATCAATATCTCTACCAGAAATTCCTATCCACGGATGTTTGTATTCTCCTTTTTCAATTAATGTCGGAACAATTTTTGCAACTGTCTGTGATGGAATTGAAAATCCAACCCCTGTAAATTCTCCTGTTGCTGATTGTATTGCTGTGTTAATTCCAACTATTTCTCCGCGCATGTTCAATAACGGTCCTCCAGAATTTCCTGGATTAATTGCTGCATCTGTTTGAATTACATCTGGAATGGAATATCCTGAACCTGATGGAAGTAATCTGCCTAATTGACTAACAATTCCTGAAGTCATAGAGCCTGATAGCCCGAAGGGATTTCCAATTGCTGTTATTTGCTCACCAACTTTGAGATTAGAAGAATCTCCGATAAATAATGGATGTAGTAGAGCTAAATCTGCATTGACTTTGATTACGGCAATGTCTGTGTATTCATCTGTTCCAATAATTTCTGCATTGTATGATCTACCGTCAAGAAATGTAACAACCACTTTGTTTGCTTCTTTTACCACATGTGCGTTTGTTATTATGTGACCTTTTTTGTCAAAAACAAAACCTGAACCCACTCCCCCTGTAACCTCTTCTGATTCTCCTCTTTGAACATTAACTCTTACTACTCCTGGTTCTGATTTTTCAAAAATTTCAATTAATGATAAACTTTTTGAAAATGATGATGTTGTTTTTTCAATTGTATTTACTGAGTCGTCATTACTTGCAATAATGTTTGGTTTCAGTGATTCTGGTGGTGAGATGAATAATACTACAACTATGGCTATTACCATTGCAGCACCTATGGCCCCGCCTACCAAGACTCCTGATTTATCCATGAGATTTTTTATTCCTTATTTTCTATCTAAAAGGATTGCTACACCCTGATTGAACTTTGAGTATGATCTTTCATTGAATAATTTCTTCCTCTCCATGTCACTGAAGATGTTCTCTTGGCTTGCAATAATCCACTCAAAAATCCTAAAACAACTACCAAACTTCCTAACGGTGCACATGCAGCATGAAACAATCTTAATTCTAGCAGAAACTTGGTTTCAATTATTGCAGCAACGTAAATCAAAATTGATGCAAGTGCTGCTGAAATACAAAGCATTTTTGCAGATATCGTGTCATCTGGTAACAGTATTGATATTGCAAAAATTGGAAATGGTATGAATAATAAAAATAACGTTGCAAAAAAACTTCCAATTGCAATTTTTCCACTTTGCAGATACAGTGGAATCATTAGTCTTTTCAATGCGTTCCATAATGTGATTCTATCTCGTGCCCAAACAGCATCAATTAGATGCTCCCCTCTGACAATTTTCATTTTGTGACCTGATTCTTTTACTTTTTTACCAAGAGCTCCATCTTCAATTATCTCATGTTTTACACCTTCATGCATTCCTACGTCCTCATATGTTTTCTTCTTCATGATGAAAAAACTTCCAAAGAAATATGCTGTTTTCTTTGAAGGGTCATTCACATTTAGTGCTGAAAACCTAGTATGCAAAAACGTTGAAATCATTGGAAGTGTGATCTTTGTCCAAAAATCCAAAGTAATCATTTTTGGTATTGCTGATAATGCATCCAAATCAAATGAATTCAAATGTGCCACTGCTAATGTTATGACATTTTCAGCGTGCTTTGTATCTGCATCTGTAAATAATAATAATTCCCCAGTTGCTTTACCATATCCTTCCATACATGCCCAATTTTTCCCCATCCATCCATCTGGCTTTGGTCTGGCAGAAACTGGAATTACATTTGGATATTTTTTTGCATATTCTGAAATTATTTTTCCTGTAGAGTCTTCTGATGAATCATCAATTACTATGATTTCGTAATTTTTATAATCTTGTTTAACTAGAGAATCTAAACATTTCCTGATAAACTCTTCTTCATTTCTGGCTGGTAGAATTATTGAGACTTTGGGATTTGTCTTTGATGTATTTTCAAATTTATCCAAATACGGTGTCAATCTAAAAGAATCAATCATTGATTTTAGTAAAAATATCCAAGCCCCACAAATCCCGATTAAAATTGCAGTTAATGCATAATTGAAAATATCTAATAATAAATCCATAAACTCTATCGCTCGATTTCTTCTTTGATGCTTTGCATGGCCTGCTCAGTTCCACTTTTGATGTGTTTTTTAATCATACTTGTAAACATCCCCATCATACCTGTTAGTTTGATATCCCAGTATGTTGAAAGTATTGTTTTCTCACCTTTGGCTGTAATGGATATTATTTTCTCACCTACAATGATTCCTTTGGTGAATCTGGCTATGATTTTTTCTTTTGGATGAATTTCCACTTGTTGCAAACATTTCTGATCTCTAAAAGCTATTGTAATTTCTCTATTGATTGTGTTTCCTTCTTTAGAAATATTTTTGACTTCTTTTGTTCCCTTCCAAAATTTTGGCTCATTATCTATATCTGAAACAACCTCCCACACTTTGTCTACGGTTGAATTGATTTCTATCTCTACCTCAATTGTAGCCATATGTTACCATCATGGGTTCCGCATTAAATATATTAGATCACACAACATTTGAAATAGACTGTGATCGGTAACATGCCTAAAATCCGGAACATTAACTCCAGTTCCAATGGCGTTTGCCATTCTTCGGTCACAGTCACTTAAAATTTAAAAGAAAACGGGATTTACAAAATACATGACAAAAATTGAAACTTTAGATGGTGCTGGTTTTTGGAAAAATGCATATGCCCATCAACGGGGAAACTTGTTGAAAAAAGTTAACGTCCCTGAAGATCAAATAATTGGACTAGTTAACAAAAAGTACATGGAGATTCCTGCAGCTTTGAGATATGAAATTGAAACTAGTGGAATTAATAAAAAAGATTTACAATGACATTCGAAATTTATTTTAACGGGAATAATTAAGATTTATCATGACCACTGTGTCTTATGATGATTTTGCAAAGTTAGACATTAGGGTAGCAAAAATTATTGCAACTGAACCCATTGAAGGGAAGTCCCGAATTATCAAAGGTACAATTGATTTAGGAAATGACGATCAGCGTGATGTCATTATTGGCGGTGCGCAGTATTTTCAACCCGAAGATATTGTGGGAAAAACTGTAATTGTCCTTGCAAATCTTGAACCGAAAACAATGGCCGGAGTTGAATCCAATGCGATGTTGTTGGCAGCTGATGTTGATGATAAACCATTTTGGCTGACAGTTACAGGAGATATTCCATTGGGCAGTCCAATAAAATAATTTTTTTTAAATTATCAATGTATGTGTTATTTTTTTAATATTTTATAATTAAAAATTAATGAAATGAGTTTTTGACTTGCGGTGTTAGTCATAAAGCATTAATTCTTTTTCTTCTAGTAATGTGTGTAAATTATTTACAGACCGATATACGTCCTCTTCATGTTTAGCTCCTGTACAGACAAGTTTTCCTGATGAGAATAACAAAATGACTGTTTTTGGATCAAGCATTCTATGGATTAGTCCTGGAAATTGTTCTGGTTCATACATACTTCTAGGTAATGTTCTGGCAGCTTTCTCTAAATGGATTTTTCCACCTAAATTGATGGATGCGACAATATTTTGTATTGTTACTACTGCATCTTTCTTAACTTTAATTTCTCCTTTTCGAAGATTTTGTACTACTGTTTTCACTGCTTTTCTGGCCAATACTTCTGATTTTGAACCTGTACACACCATTTTACCTGAAGTAAAAATCAATGTAGCCGTCTTTGGAATTTTTAATCTAAAAACTAGCCCTGGAAATCGATCTGGGTGATATTCTACATCTGGAAATTTTCTAGTTATATCATTCAAGTCCATTTTTTGCATTACGTCTGCTGAAGCTACCACATTTTCTATGCTTATGATTGGTTTTGTTTGTGGCATGTTTGCCTTTTTTTGTATTTGAACTATATTAAAAATACTTGGCATTATTTACTCACAAGAATACCTTTTTTCCATTTTGATTTTTGAAATTGGAACGAATGCTTTAATTTGGTTCTAAAAGATCTTGATACTAGTGAATTTCACAAGTTTTGATTTTGATCAATTGTTTTCGATGAGTGATGACTCAAATCCATTAATGATGGTGGTGTGGATTCTTCCGATAATTCTTTTTGTATTTTATGGACAACAAATTCAACTATTTGTTACTTCAAGGGAAATTAAAAAAGGAATTAAAAAATTAGAAAGTTTTAGAGAATATTCTAGAATTGAATTAATTAATTACGTAAAAAATAATTTAAAAGCAAAAAACGATCCTGAAAAAAAAATTGATAAATTTTTAGATTATTTTACTATAATGCCTGTGGATATGGATCCTAATGGAATTGTTGACAAGGTTAGACATACAGTAAGGTCTAGAGATGATTATACGCGAGAACATGTAAAGTTACTTTCTCCTGAAATGACTGATGTCGAATTAACCAAAGTTCAAACTTTACTTGAAATTGCCACATCATTACAAATGATTTACAAAATTATGAATCACATGTTCTTGACTGCTAAAAAACAAAACAACTATCCGTTGATTTTGCCTTTGCAGATGATTCTTCCTTTTATAATGGAGCATGCAGAAGCAATGAAGGAAGCAATTCCCGCATTTAAAACAGGTCAGCCTGTAGGGGATGGGATTGGTCCGATGGTTGTTGGAAAAATGATGCTAGATAATAAAAAAGAAACAATCGCTTTCCAAACTTCACTTGCAAAAACTGATTTTGAAGACAGGAAATTATTTCTGATAAAAGCTGAAGGGCCAGGTTCTACCGTGGGAAGGCCTGCTGATGGGCTGGAAAAAATCGTCTCTGAAAATAAAATTGACACGATAATAATGATTGACGCTGCATTGAAAATGGAGGGTGAAGATTCCGCATCGATTGCTCAAGGCTTTGGTGCGGCTATTGGGGGAATTGGCACTGAGAGATTCCAAATTGAAGCCGTGGCGACAATCAACAAGATTCCGATATTTTCAATCGTTGTGAAACAATCTGTCAAAGAGGCGATAACTTTGATGACTAGAGAAATTGCTGATACTGCAGAGGATGTTAGTATGCAAGTCCATGAAATGATTCGTGAAAACACCAGGGCAGGCCAATCAATAGTGGTTATCGGTGTTGGAAATACGTCGGGTGTCACTCAATGATTTTCTCAAAGAAAAAAACCACCGCTGAATATTCTGTAGAACAATGCGCCAAGTGTGGAACATCAACTAAAAGAAAATTTCGCGACGGCGACGTGCTATTTGCAGAAATATCCAAATGCACTTCTTGTGACGGATTAACTATGATTGAAAAAATCTTTGGCGAAACTATTGGACAATAATTTTTAGATTACTCTGTTTTGTATTTTACATTGCAAGATGGACAAAACCATGATGCCTCTTCTCCTTGCTCTCTGAACATAAATCCCCCACATTTAGGGCATGGTCTTACTTCATCATTCAAATTCTTTCACTTCTGGTTTACTCTGCTTTAGTTGTTACAGTGACGCCGTTCTCGTTAGGAATGAATGTGTGTTCTGCCTGTGCGACTCTTTGCTCGTTTACCTCGATCAGTATCGGGTATGCCTGGACTGATTTTTTCTTTACCAGAAAATCTAGCAGTTCCCTTGCTTTCTTTTCTTCCCACTCTTTTGTAATCCACCTTAACGCAAATGGCAACATGTTGCAATTCTCCCATATGAAATCCAGCAGCCTGTCTGCCTCTTCATTTTTTGTCTTCTTTCGTGAATTCAACGCAAAAATATTTTTTATTTGCCCGTTTCTGACAAACCCTCCGCCTTGCTCCGTCGTTACAAACGGTTCACACGCATAAGCTGTATCTTCTGAAAGTGTAAATCCCCCAATTGACCAAATGTTTGGAATTGATTTCCCGGCATGTATTGTGTATTGATCCAATGAATGCCCGCTGAGATTTGCAATGGGTTTGAATCCCATTTTTTTAATCGTTGTTTCAATAGTTCGCCCAACGTCACTTGCCTTAACACCTGTTTTTACCATTGACATCGCATTTGCCAATGCTTCTTCTGCAGCTTGAACCAATCCGTCAAACTGGGCATCATAACAAACAGTTACGGCAGTATCTGCTATGTATCCGTCAATTTGCACCCCTAGATCAATTTTCACCAAATCCGTGTCCTTGATTGTAATTGGGTCGTTTGGTTCTGCAGTATAATGAGCTGCAATTTCATTTATGCTGGCATTAACAGGAAACGCACATTTTGCACCTCTCTTTATTATCTCTCCTTCCACCTCTTCACAAATCTCAAAAACCGTCTTACCTATCCAATCCTTTACTCGCACCATCTCTCTTACTTCCGATGCAATTTTGCCTGCTTTGAGATATTGCTCTGTTTGCACGATTTCGATCCTGATTTTACCTTTAAAATGATTATCTGTGAAGCTTAAATTGGGTAATTTTTATGGCATACTGGGATTGTGGTCTAGCTTGGTATGATTCTGCGTTTGGGACGCAGAGATCGAGTGTTCAAATCACTCCAATCCCACCATCACCATCTTATTATCAAATTATCTTACAGTCTAGTTGCCGGGCAATGAGGAAGAGTTAGAGAAATGACTTTGAATGAAGTAAACTAATTGAGTCTGAGCTCCGGCATGTTTTTATGAATAATCCTGTTTCTTGGGTTTATTGAAATTTGAGAGACGCGATATTGTTTTGATTGCGGGGCTTTTCCTAGTCGTGCTTGGAATTACACAGTATGTCCCGTTTCACTATTCGGCACTGATTGGAATACTGCTATTTTTTACAATCAAAACATATGTACAAAAGAGACGACAATCTATTGCAACTGCTGTCGGAGATGGAATATGCATGGAATGTGGTTCTAGGGTTATTGACAAAAAATGCCCAAAATGTGACTATTCTCAAGAATGATTCCTACGTTGTCTCTAAATATCAAAAAATTGTATTTTATGCATGAAAAACCCTAAAAAACTCATACAATTGAGGTCAACTTTAACAATTAGCTCAACTTT
>JABMOR010000126.1 GCA_013203245.1 Candidatus Nitrosopumilus sp. | reverse complement strand
GCCCACACCAACCCTCAAATATTGTTTATGAGGTATGGCTATGTGAATAAAATTTGAATAATCACATTTTTTGTATTTCTCGGATTATTTGCTACTGCATATCAAATTGGTTCCATGTCTACTGTGAGTATAGAAGAGGCAAATGCTTTCATGGCAGAATTTGAAGATCTGATTTTAGATATTGATGCCTTTGGAATCTTTATTCATAATTTGACTATTTCACTTCCAATGTTTATTCCAGGATTTGGTGTTGCATGGGGACTTTTTTCTGCTTGGTCTACTGGATTTGCTTTTGCCTCAATAGCACTAACAGTCCCACAAATTGCTGAAATTCCTCCACTTTCAATTCTTTTTTTAACTCCATTTGGATTAATGGAATTAGTTGCATATTCTTTTGGAATTTCCAGAAGTTTTATTTTGATTAAAGCAATAGTTAAAAAAATCGACTTGGTTCCATTAGTAAAACCAACATTGATTGAGATTGGAATTGTTGTAGGTCTTCTTTTAGCAGGGGGTTATCTAGAATTTTACATGATAGAATTATCTCAAAAAGAAGGGTTAATGGATATGCCTGGTTTCTAATTTTTAGGCTTACCCACGAATTTGCCTAATCAGTCTAAAATAATTTAGTAGCAAATTATAAACCAAATTAGACCAAATTTAATCATGAAGGTAGCCCTTACACTATTAGCTTTACTTGTAGTCTCATCAGGATATTTTGTAAATGAATCATTTGCCGAAATTTCTGAAAATCAAGCATTTCTTTTAGAGGGTTCAGGTTTTGCAGTAACTGAGGAAATAATTAGAATATCGGAAGTTGATTTAGGCCTGTCTTCTCAAAATCAACGCGGAAGTACAATTGACTTTCTAATAGAAGACGGTTTTATCACTTTAGACGATGAAGAATTTATAATTTCTAATTTAGAAGGAAAATTTTTGCGTGAAGGCAAGTATATTCGAATGAACGGTAATATTGAAAGTTCAGGCGGGCTTGATTCTTCAATTAGTTTTTTGGAAGATTAGTTGAGGAAAGTAGGAACGCATCAGTTTATGGTTTTACAGGTAGAATTACAACATCAGATGATACCTACAAAGTAATTTACACCACAAAATTATCCTCACTTTCTAAAATTGACACTACCACCACAGAATCTAAAACATCTGATGATTCTACGATTCACATTCTCCTTCATTCATCTGTACAAAAAACCGCTGATAATTTAACACCCGGAGTGAATTCTTTATTCCACCTTCGATTCTTTTCACAAGATAGAATTTCAGTTGAACCTGGCACTTCAATTACAATAGTAAATGATGATGTTGTATCACATAGTATTCTAAGTGGTAAAGAAAACTCTGATCGTCATATTCAATATACTGCTGATGGTAGAATCTCAACGGGAGAAATCTTACCTGGAAAATCAGTTACAATAACTTTCAATGATTCAGGATTCTACAGGCTGTATGATCCTGATTACCAATGGATGAATATTATAGCTTATGTATTTCCAGCCTCAAACAGTCTAGTATTTGGTCAAGGACAAAACTTGGGTAACTAATTTTCCCATTGCCATCTATAATTCATGTATGAATCAAGACTTACTTGATTAAACACCATTACAGATAAATCTGAAAATTCTTTTCCCTCTAAATCCTTCACCACTCCTTCAAAACATGTCTCATTTTCAGTAGTTATTGCCTCAAAAACATGAACTTTCATCTTGTCAGTATCAAAATTATGTTCTCGAAGGTAAATTGCTATTTCAGAAGGCATGAAATGCTTGTCTGGTTGTTTTGGCCAAGGTCTTGGAACTAAAACTACACTAAAACCATCAATCAATGCTTTTTGTAATTCTAATTTTTTATCCTCAATAGGAGTTGTAACATGCATTGTAATTACCTTGGATTTATCAAGAGGAACTTTTGCTCTTGATGCTGCAACTTGAATTGAACTAATACCCGGAATAATTTCAACTTCTCCAAAAATTTCTATTAATCTATCAACAACTTCTGATTCTGAAAAATTAACGTCACCAGTAAATGGAATAACTAGTGTTCTGTCTCCAAGTTCTGGAAGAATTTTTTGATAAGAATCCTCTTGATCATTCATAGTAATTTCATAAACCTCTTTTCCTACGATTAAATCTTCTATTGTTTTTAGTGTGTATTTGTAACCGATAACAACATCACAATTTTGAACTATTTCTTTTACAATCTCTGTTACATATTTTGGAGAACCAGGTCCAACACCTACAGCATATACTTTCAATTTTATTTTGTAAATTTCTGTCTGTCTTTAATATATTGCACAAAAGGCTCCCAATCCACTTTCATGTATTTTGTAGGCTCTTTTGCAGGATATTTTACCCAATCTTGGGCTATTGAATACTGAAATTTCTCATCTTTTCCATCTTTTTGATACTCTAATTGTAGTGAACTTCCCCAATCTTTTTCTGTAAAACTAATACTTGAAATATCATCAAAATTTAATTCATTATTTCTGTCATCTTCACAATCATTCATCAAATCTTTTTCATTATAACCATCATGACGAATCATAGTATTTTTTGATTTAATAAAATTAATTACTTGTCTTTGAGTGATGGCTTTCCACCAAGTCATTTTGGATTCTGTCTTGTGAACAAACATCAAATGTTTGTCAGTAAGTACCAGCATTCCTTCTTTACCCCCAATTGAAAAGAATTTTTTAGATTCTCTCCATACTGAAACTAAATGTGCCTGAATCTTTTCATCAGGTTCCATATTCGTTGATTTATTTGACTTTGTTAAAAACTAATACAATTAGCTTTTAAGTGAGAATTTATGGAAAAAATTATTGAATAAAATTTTCTTGATCTTATCAGTTTCATTACTTTTAGTTAGTTTTGGAAATTATACATTTGCTCAAGAAATTAACAAAATTAACATAGTTAATCCTATAGCTATTTTAGAAACTAATCTTGGAAATATTACAATAGAATTTTTTTATGACGATGCACCAAAACATGTTGAAAATTTTATCAAACTATCTCAATCTGGATTTTATGATGGAACCCTTTTTCATAGAATCATTCCAGGATTTATGATTCAAGGTGGTGATCCTAATACAATTAGTGGTGATCCAAGTACATGGGGAACTGGTGGTCCAAGTACAAGTGTAAATGCTGAATTTAACACAATCAAACATAATCGTGGAATTGTTTCCATGGCAAGATCTGCTGATCCTAACAGTGGAGGTTCTCAATTCTTTATTGTTCATGTTGATTCTAATTTTCTAGATGAACAATATACTGTGTTTGGTAGAATTGTAACTGATGAGAGTTTTAAGACACTTGATAAAATTGCAGCAGTTGACACAAAGCCTGGAGATCAACCAGAAGATCCTGAACAAGTAAAAATAACAAAAATTACAATAGTTAATCGCTCAGAAGTATCAAATCTTCTTGAATTACAAGAACCAGAACGTAGTGGTTCAAACATAACTCCATCAACTGGTAATCAAAAATATGAAAGCACCGAGCATGAAATAGGATTTAGTGTGCCTGAAGGATGGTTATTACAAACACCAGACAAAACACAACAAAATTCTCCTGATGTTGTTGCAGTTGGACCTAAAATTGGGCTGGTGAATCCTGTAATTTCATTAACAGTACAAGAAACAAATCAAAGAACACTTGATGATCTTATTTCTGAAAAAACTGAAACGTTAAAACCGGCAATAGAATCAGGAGACTTGAAAGTTATTTCACAAGAAAAAATAACTGTTAATGAAAATGAGGCATATGTTACTCTAGCAGAAGGATCATTTTCTGCAAATGGTGAAATTTTTGATGTAAAATTTAAAGAAATTATGGTTTATGATAATGAAAAATTTTACACCTTTGCATATAGTAATGGATTAGATGATTTTGATTCTCAACTTCCAAGATTTGAAGAAACATTTGATTCTTTTGAAATGTTATCACAAGATAATTCTATAGACGAATCAACTAATACATCAACTGAAGGAGGTGGATGTTTAATTGCAACTGCCACGTTTGGCTCAGAACTTGCACCACAAGTTCAACAACTCAGAGAGTTTAGAGATAATACAATTCTATCAACTGAATCTGGAACCATATTCATGAGTGGATTTAACCAATTCTACTATTCCTTTTCACCAATAATTGCTGATTTGGAACGTGAAAATCCTCTTTTCAAAGAAGCTGTAAAACTTTCAATCACTCCAATGCTATCTACATTATCAATTCTAAATTATGCTGAAATTGATTCTGAAGAAGAAATGCTATCTTATGGAATTGGAATAATTTTGATGAATGTTGGAATGTATTTTGCAGCACCAGCAATTATTATTTATAAAATTAGAAAATAATTTAATTTCTTTTTACCAAACATCATCTACTTCATCGAGTAGTTTGTATTCTTTTTCAGTCTCATGTTTCATTAGTTTTAGTCTTGAAATATCTCTATCAAAGAACAAATCTATTGTCCAGTCAAGAAATATGCGAATTTTTTTATCAAATGTTGTAATTTTTGAGAGGTAAATGTTTCTCCAAATCAGCCAAGCCCAAAATCCAGAAATATTCATTCCCAAAAATGTAGCAATTCCTGATCTTTTTCCAATAATTGCCATTTGTCCTTTAGAATGATACACAAATTTTTCTTTTTTAGAATTTTTAATTAATGAGATTAAATTTTTAGCAGCAATTTTTGCTTGAGCTTCTGCAATTTGTGCAGTTGGAGGTATCGGTCTCTGTGTTTTAGGATCAATATGTAATGCACAATCACCTATTGCAAATACTCCTGGAAATTCTGAAACTTCTAGATAGTCATTTACTATAACTTTCCCTTTATCTGTCTTGAACATTGATCTTTTAATTGTATTAACTGGAGTAACCCCTGCAGTCCAAATCAATGTTTTTGTAATTATTGAATCAATTTCAGATGAATCAATTGAATCCTTTGGATTTTCATCTAATGATTTGATAGTAACTTCATTTCCATCAAAACTTGTAACTGCAGTTTTTAGTCTAATGTCTATGCCTCTTTCCATCATTTTGTCTTTTGCAAAGTCTGCAAGTTTTTTGTTAAATCCAGGTAAAATCATCCCTAAAGCTTCTAGAACAATTACTTTGAGATCTTCTTTGTGAATATTAGGATAATGTTTTCTTGCATCTAAAATAAGATCCATTAATTCTCCTGCAGTTTCAATTCCTGCAAATCCACCTCCAACAATAACAAAATTCAAAAAGCTTTTTCGAAGAATAGGATTAGTTTCATTTTCAGCTTGCTCAAGCATATCAATAATTCTGTTTCTTAGAACTACTGCATCATTGAGTGTCTTCATTGTATATGCATTTTTTTCAACATCTGCCATTCCAAAAAAGTTAGTTTCACTACCTAACGCTACAACTAAAAAATCATAATGCATTGAGATACCTCTTTTATCCCTTGTTCCCCACAATGTAACTAATTTTCCATAGGGATCAATGTTTTTGATTCTGCCTTCATAAAATTTTGTTTTTTTACAAATGGTTCTAATTGGCAAAACAATATGTCTGGTTTCAATCATTCCAGATGCTACCTGTGGCAACATTGGTGTAAATAATAAGAAATTATCTTCACTGATCATTACTATCTCCATTTCTGGGTCTTTTCCAAATTCTGATTCTAATTTCCTAGCACATTCTACTCCTGCAAATCCCCCTCCTAAAATCACAATTTTTTTCTTATTTTTTGTCAAACGTGAACTCTTCACAGATTGGCTGAATATATGCTATAAGAATAATTTTCACTAAAATGGCGAGTATTCTCAGGCTCTCATAATATCTGAATGTAAAATATCATAAGCCCTTGATGAATCTCTTTCATTTAAAATTATTATGATGTTATCTTGACTGAAAAATGCATTTACTAACTCTATTCCATTTGCATGTAATACTTCAGCAACATAAGATACTACATCTGTTTGATTTTGACCGCCGGGAATTGAAATTCTAATTTTTGCAAGACCAGTACTAAACATATCCTCTCTTGTTGAGACACTGTTGAAAATCTGCCTAATATCTTCCATATCTTCTGTAAGAAATCTAAATGAATCAGAGAGTCGGAAAAACTCATAGTTACTAGTTACCTTAGAGAATTTATCCAAAATTGCCATTGGATCCATTTGATTTGAATCCTTAATTGAAAACTTGACATCCATTATTCCATCAGTTAATACCAATCTTGCATTTTTCAAAACTGATTCTTCTTTTACTTCATTTTTAATTTCAAATGAATCAGCAAATCTTTTGATTGCAACTACTACGGTATTGAGATTAACAGAATTTCCTAGAATTTTTTCTATCTCTGGTTGAAGTTTTACTGCTAGGGCTGTATAATTTATCAAATCCATTTTCATGCAATCATAAATTGAGCGATTTCTAGTAATGATTTCTTTTACAACTTCAGGAATAGATAGACTTGAAAGCCTCATTAAGATTATTATGTCATGTCAGTTATAATAGGATTATGTAAGAATTCAAAGAATTAGTCATAATCTTTATATAATGTAATATATATTACATATAGTAGATAAATATGACAAACTTCTTTGATAGTGAATTTGATAGAATTTTCAAGAAAATGTCAAGCTCCTTTTTTGATACAGATGACATTTTTGAAGAATTCAAGGGAAATGGTTCTGAATCTGGTCCATATTGTTACGGTTATACAATGACTGTTGGTCCTGATGGAAAACCTGTAGTAAAAGAATATGGAAACGTCAAACCAGGACTACTTCCAACTTCTGATATACGAGAACCACTTGTCGACACAATTGTTGATGAAAAAGAAAAAGTAGTAAAACTCATAGCTGAGATGCCAGGAGTTGAAAAATCCGATGTCAAAATTGTTGTTGAAAACAAGACAGTTAATCTTTCAGCAGAACATAATGAAAAAAAGTATCATGTGAAAGTTCCTGTACAACACAAAGTTGATGAAAACTCTGCAAAAGCTTCTTACAAAAATGGTGTTTTGGAAATAATCTTCAAATTAATTGAAGAAGAAAAACCAAAAGGCAAAACGGTGGAGGTTGAATAACCCCTCTAATTTTTGAGGTAATAATATGAGTGAAATAATTTTAAAAATAAATGAAATTCCACAACAACATGTTGCAAGAGGTAGAGCAATTGTTGATCCTAAAATCATTGAGGATCAAAAATGGAATACAGGACAAATCCTAGAATTAACATACCACAAAAAAACACATGTAAAACTTTGGCCAGGTACACCTGAAGAATATGGTTCAGGTGTAATCAAAATAGATGGAATGACAAGACAAAATATTGGTGCAGGAATTGGAGATAAAATATCTATAAAATCTGTTGAAGCTGTAAATGCTGAACAGATTACATTATCTCCAACTGAAAAATTACCTATTGATGAGGAACAGCTGCACAATGTGATGATGTCCCTTTTCCAAAATCATGTTTTCACTGTCCATGATTCAATTCAACTTTCAACACAAATGGGTGGAAAAATACAATTCATTACAACTAGTACAAAACCATCAAAACCAGTAATTGTTACAGAAAATACTGTATTCAAACTTGGAGCAATGACTAAAGCAATTGATGCTTCTATTCCAAGAATAACATATGATGAACTTGGAGGCCTAAAACGTGAAGTTCTCAAAATCCGTGAAATGGTAGAATTACCAATGAGACATCCAGAATTATTTGAGAAAATAGGCGTGGAAGCACCAAAAGGCGTCTTACTATACGGTCCTCCAGGAACAGGAAAAACACTATTGGCAAAAGCAGTAGCTGGAGAAACTAATGCTCACTTTATCTCACTAAGTGGACCTGAAATTATGGGAAAACATTATGGAGAAAGTGAGGAAAGAATCAGAGAGATCTTTAAGCAAGCTGAAGAAAATGCACCTAGTATTATTTTCATAGATGAGATTGATTCCATTGCTCCAAAAAGAGATGAAGTGTCAGGAGAATTAGAGAAGAGAATAGTATCTCAACTTTTGACATTAATGGATGGAATGAAATCTCGAGGAAAAGTTGTAGTAATTGCAGCTACAAACAGACCTGATTCAATTGATCCTGCATTAAGAAGACCCGGAAGATTTGACAGGGAAATTGAAATTGGAATTCCTGATGATGAGGGACGATTTGATATTCTCTCAATTCATACACGTGGAATGCCAATTGATGAAAAAGTAGATCTTAAACAAATCTCAAAAATTACACATGGATTTGTAGGAGCTGATTTGGAAGTTTTAGCCAAAGAAGCTGCAATGAGATCTTTGCGTAGAAATGTTCTTGATGACAAGGACTTTTCTTATGACGATGACGAGATTTCTTCAGAAATTCTTCAAAAGATCCAAATTACCGATGAAGACTTTAGAGAAGCACTAAAAGAAGTTGGACCAAGTGCACTTAGAGAAGTTCAAGTTCAAGTTCCAAATGTTAGTTGGGATGATGTTGGTGGTTTAGATCAATTAAAAGAAGAACTACAAGAAGCAGTTGAATGGCCAATGAAATACAAGGATGCATATGATTATGTTGATGTAGAGTCACCAAAAGGAATTTTACTACATGGTCCTCCAGGAACTGGAAAAACCATGATAGCAAAAGCTCTTGCAAAAATGACAGAGTCTAATTTTATCAGCATCAAAGGTCCTGAATTACTCTCAAAATGGGTAGGAGAATCTGAAAAAGGAGTCAGAGAAATCTTCAGAAAAGCACGACAAGCAGCACCATGTATCATCTTTTTTGATGAAGTTGATGCACTTGTTCCAAGAAGAGGAAGTGGTGGTTCAGATTCACATGTTACAGAAAATGTGGTATCTCAGATTCTAACTGAAATTGATGGATTAGAAGAACTACACAACGTATTGATAATTGGTGCTACAAACCGATTAGACATTGTAGATGAGGCTCTTCTCAGACCAGGTAGATTTGACAGAATTATTGAAGTTCCAAATCCTGATGAAAAAGGACGACTACACATCTTTGAGATTCATACAAAAAGCAAACCACTTGCAAGCGATGTTAAAATCTCAGAAATAGTAAAGTTGACTGATAATTTCAGTGGTGCAGAGATTGCAGCAGTAACTAACAGAGCAGCAATATCTGCTTTGAAGAGATATGTTGCTTCCAAGTCAAAGAATGTCAAAGAGATCAAGATTACACAACAAGATCTAATTGATGCAGTGGATAAGGTAAAGCCTCGAAAAAAAGAGGCACCTATACCTTAATCCATAAAATAGTCTAAATACTAAGAAAAATGACGTAGAATTATGAAACTCTATCTTGACTTTGAACCATGTAAAGAATGCAATACCATGATGAATGAATTAAGTAGTCCTGAAATGTTATTTGCAGATGATAAAACTAGAGCAGATGAATCAGCAAAGTTTCTTAGACATTTAACGTACAATCACAACGAAGTAGTTCAAGCTGTTATGGAAGATCTTCCAAAACAGAAAAGAGATCAAGAACCTGATTTCTACAAATAATCTTTTTCATTCTTAGAAATCAATAATCATATTCATATACAAAACTACTGTAATGTTTTTGTGAAATTATAATATGAAAATTAGTCTTATTTTTGGCATGATTGCTCTACTTGCATCTGTTAGTTTTTTACAAACTACATTTGCCATTGAAACAGAACAAGAACCAGGACCGCCACAAATTCCAGAACCTAGTCCTGTTCCAGAACCCATTAGAATGCCAAATCCTCCACCTACACCAGATCCTTTTCCAGGAGAATCTGATTTAGATAAAGTAAAACGATTAACTGAAGAAAATGATAATTTAAAACAACAAAACAATAATCTACAAAGCCAAATATCCTCTCTAAAAAATGAAAAGTCAAGATTACAAACAGAAATATCAGAACTAAATAATTCCATACAAAATTTAAAGGAAATAACATTAGAGCAAATTCGAGTAATATTGGAATTGGTAAATCAACTAAAAGAAACAATATTTGAAAAAATATCTTCTCTTACAATACAATTGTAGGATTTTTTGGAATAATTTACTCAACTAGCTTTAATGTTTTCTTAATCAAGACGACTCTGTTTCTGATTGTAACATCACTTATTCCAGATTCTACTGCAAACTTTTTTTGACTGATTTTTTCCTTATTCATAATACATGAGATGTATAATGATGCAGCAGCTTGTGCTACGGGGTGTTTTCCAGCAGTAATCTGTTTTTTTTCACAGAGGCTTAGTATTTTTAATGCATCTCGTTTTGTCTTCTCTCTTAGATTCATGTTGTTTGAGATTTTTGAGATAAACGATGATGTATCGTACTGATTAAGATTCAATTCAAGCTTTTTGATTATGGTTCTCAAGTCTCGGGAGAGCACTCTTCTTTCAATATTCCCAGCTTTTGCAATATCATCTAGCGTTCTAGGAATGTTGTTTTCTCTACATGCTGCATAAAGTGAGGCTGCAATTAGTGATGCCGTAGTTCTTCCTCTAGTTAATTTTGCACTAACCACTTTTCTGTAAATATAGGCTGCATTTTCTACAACATTGTTTGATATTCCTAACTTGGTTTTCATTCCATGAAGTAAAGTGAAAGCCTTACTAAAACTGACAGTTTTTCTTGATTTACTTCTTTGATCCCAAGTTCGTAATCTATTGAATTCATATTTTGTTTTGTTAGATAGTGTTTTCCCTGTTGAATCTTTATTCGTACCAATTACAGTTGATAATCCCCTATCATTCATTGTTAATGATGTAGCAGGACCTGTTCTTGATAGTTTCATAAAGTCTTCTGAGCTGTAACCGTTGTTTTCATATGATGCATCAGCCATATTTTGCAACAAGATAAGACCGCATCCCCCACAAACAATTTCTCCTCTTTCAGAATCTGTTATCGCAGGGTAGGTTTTGCAAGTATCTAGTTGACACTTGACATCATAATCATTTGAATAATTTTCTATCACTATTGTTTACTATTAGCGATTATAAGATAAAAACAATATGATTCAGGTAATTTTGTAATCAAAACTAAACTTTGCAAACTAAAAATTCCTAGAATTTTCTCAAAAACTAATTCTTAATTGAGATATAATACACATTGTAATAAATGTTAAAAATGAAAATAATTTTTTAAGAAGTTTACTTTCTAATTGATTCTAAAGAATGTCCACGATTGGTAATCATTTGAGTAACTGCTTCAACAGTATAATCAATTCCATGTTCTTCTTCAAAATGATTTCTTAGTTTTTCAATTGTAGCTATAGATTTTGCTTCGTCAATAACATATTCACATTCAAAACCATAGTCATCACATCTTAACTTTAATGTCATTCAGTTTGGAAAAATATCAAACCTATAAAAACTGTGAATATACTTTTCTAAATTAAAACCAGATTAGGCACAAATTACGCCTAAAATTATACAAATAGCACTAATAATATCAATTAGTTTCAAATGATTAGATGAAAGGTCTAGAATTTGTTTTTCTCGCAGTAGGTTCTGTACTTGGAGCATATCTAAGACTCAAAATTATTGAATCTCCTTTACTTTTCAATACAATACCTGTCAATGTTTTGGCAGTCAATGTACTTGGAGCATTTATTCTTGGTGCCTTTATTGTAATGTCTCAACAATGGCATCTTGATGGAAAATATTCTCTTTTTGCTGCTATAGGATTCTGTGGTTCACTTACCACAATGTCTGGTCTTGCATTAGAATCCAACACTCTTCTTGAACATAGTCATTATGGAACATTTGCAATCAATTTGATAGCAAACATTGGCCTTTCAATTGCAGCATTGATTGGTGGAAAGTCATTAATGAGTGCAATTATTAATAATTAATTAGAAATGGTCTATTCATATCAAGTTGTAAAGTTTCAAACAATTTCCTTTGTACAGGGAACTAATTGGTCTCAATCAGTAGGGGACAAAGGTATTCTTTACAAATCACTTAAGGATCCATATTCAAAACTTATTGTTCAATCTTTTAATGGTTCAAAAAAATTATATCATGTTCCAAAAGATAGAACAGTTGTTGTAACAAACAATATTATACATTTCCTAGGCGAAATAGCTTAATTATTTAAAAAACTGATCAACCTGATCTCTAAATTTGAGAGATATTTTTCCAAATACTGTAAAATCTTCTGCGGTTGGGTATTTCATTTTCATTGCAAATTGATTTACAAATATGGATAATGCACTTCCAATGATTAGATTGTATACTCCGTCTGCAATATTATTTGAATACGGAAATGCTACTCTGATAAATGGTAAATATGTCTCAGTTTGAGAAATCATTAATTTGATATGTTTTTCAACAAATTCTACTATATCTACAGGAATTGCCATAACTATACTTGGGTATTGATTTCTTATAAATAGGACTTTAATTTTTAGGCATGGTTATGTTGTAATTTGAGCCAAGTATTTTTCTTTACCTTTCCTACTTCTTGGGAGACATCTGAGTTGTCTATTACAACATGGACAAATTATTCCCTCAAATTCTACAAACACTTCACAGTGATTGCATCTTTTTTGTCCAGCAGCATATCTACCAATTTCTGTTGGTTTTAGAGCCTTGTATTTTTTACATTCTCCTATACAATAAGTCATAAAATACTAAGAAATTATCTAAAGATAAAACGTTTGATTGCAGTGCACTCATATTTTCAAATTTGATTAAAATGAAATTAAATTTATACCACTAATTCCACTTTTCATTATTGCTTGAATTAGACAAGAAAATATTTGGAAGTATAACCACTAAAGAAATCATAGGTGCTGATCCACCCGCATTCCCTAATACTAAGGAGAATCTTGAAAATGAACTTGTAACATTACTTGTAGAATTAGAATCCGTACCAAAAGTAAATCTTGAAAAACTCTTAGAAGAACAAAAAATTGCTGAAAATCATATCAATAGCAGACCAGGTGCCATGGCATTGGCTCAAAATAAAATTCAACTATTCAATGAATATAATGAAAAATATATTCAATCAATAAAGGAAAAATTATAATTTTAAAATCACCTAGTTAGTAGCTAGTATTCTTTTTCAGATTTATCTGATTCTTCTTTGATAAATCCACCTTCATTATTACCCTCTATAGAAATATCAGATATTTTTTCTACTATCGAATCATCTTTAGGATCTTCTGGTGGTTTTACAAATCCACCTTCAATAGATTCTGGTGGAGGAATATTCTTTGATTTTCCTAATCCAATTGTTGTAATAATTACCGATGATAAAATAATAAAGAATACAAGTTGTGGGTATGCTTCTGCGTTTGGTAATCCCATAGTAATTGGATATGTTGCAAGCACTGCAGCAGCCAATCCTCTTGGTATCATAGAGTTTGTTACTGCTCTATCTAAACGTGAAAATCGTTTTGTCAATGTTACCTTTCCAATAAGCATTCTTCCAAAATACACAGCAATTGTTATCAAAACTCCAAACACAAGATATTCTATCTGTCCAAAGCTGGCCATTAAACCAACGAACACAAAGAAGAATGATCTTACCAAAAATGTTAATTGATTGTGTGTTGGGTCATCCATCTCAATTCTTGGAAGTTTGAATCTCAGTAAACGTGATAGATGACTTTTGTTTCCAATCATCAAACCAAATACCAAAGCAGTCAATGCACCAGATTCTCCAAATGAATTTGCCAAAAAGAACAGAACAAACAAGACTCCTAATGTAAGCATGTAGGCGTGTTGTGCATTTCCAAGTTTTGTCGAAACATACATCCAAGGAATTCCTACACCAAATCCAAGAACTAGACCAACTACAATTGCTCTTCCAATGGTTTCTTGTAGAGTTTGAATATCAAAATGTCCTGCTAATATTGCTTCAAATAATATGAATGCGATAATTGTGGCCAAAATATCAGTTAATGCCGATTCAAAACTTAACATTGATTTTGTTTCTTCTGAAATTTTGATATTTTTAACCAGTCCAAATACAATTGCTGAACTGCTTCCACCAACAATTGATCCTAAAAGAATACTTTCTAACCATAACCATCCCAATGCGAAATGTGCAGCAAGAGTAATCATTGCAACTGATAAAATAAAACCAAGAATAGCAAGTGTAAATGAAAAGTGTGCAGTTTTCAAAACATGTTTGATATCTAAATTTAGTCCACCATCAAACATGATTATGATTAATGCAAGAGCTGCAAAATATGGTATTACTTGAATGACAGCTTCAGGCTGAACAAGTCCAAACACTGGTCCAATAATTACACCCAGAATCATTAGAAAAGCTACATCTGGAATACCAGTTTTTTTGAAAAATGCTTCTCCTGCCACTCCTAGAAAAATTACAACACCTGCAGCAAGCAATATCACATGAGCTTCAGCAATAGGTCCATCCTGAATAAACAATGTCGCAATAGAATTATGCAACTCTGTAATTTTATCAAAAATTATACTTGTATCAAAATTAGATAACGAAAATGTATCTCCCAATTGACCTCTAAACAAATTCAAAATAGATAAAATTATGAGATTCATTAATATCTGAATCTAAATATATCTGGATAAAAGTTATACTCAATTATTTAGTATTTTTACCTCTATCTGATTTTTAAATAACGTATTGTAGACAAATATTGTGAGTGCTTCAAACCAACTTCGTGCTGATCATGATCAAGTTCGTCGTTTAGAAAAAATAATATCAAAATGTGCCGCTGAACTATACAAAGGCACTGAAATCCCCTTTTCAGATCTAACAAAAATCACCATAGTTATTTCAGAATTTGTTGATACCATTCATCATTCAAGAGAAGAAGATTCGTATTTTCCATGTGTTGCAAGTTATGATACTTTAAAAGAAGAAATTCGAAAATTCATGATTGAACATGAATTTGGAAGGAATATTGCTAGACAAATATCAAACCATCTAAAAAGATGGAAAAATGGGGAGGATGCGCAAGAACCTGTGTCAAGATATTTGAGAACATATGCCATATTTCTCAATGATCATCTCAACAAAGAAAACAAATTCTTTGATATTGCAGAAGCTGAAGTTTTATCAAAAGAGGAAGAAATTGAAATGTATGAACAATACAGATCAGTTTTTGCAATAGTAAAAAAAGTTAAAGAACTAATTACAGATATTGATTATTTAGAAAATCAACCTTGGGCTAAAAATTAACGTAAGCTCTTTATGGG
>JABMOR010000125.1 GCA_013203245.1 Candidatus Nitrosopumilus sp. | reverse complement strand
CTAATTCGATTATGCTATCTTGTAATTTTTCACTTAGAATTTTTCCTGTGGGGTTGTTTGGGTAGTTTAGAACAATCATTTTTGTATTTGAATTGACTGTGTTTTTGATTTGTTCTAATGATGGCTCCCACCTGTCTTCAAAAGTCGTATTGATGGTTCTAACTTTGATTCCGGAATGCAGTGCACAGTCTTTGTATGCGGGCCATGCTGGCTCAATCACAATCATTTCATCGCCTGGATTCAAAAGAGTTGTAATTGCGGTAAAAATTGAAAATCTCGCACCAGGACTTACAATGATGTTATCTTGGTGAATATCTGCGTTGAATTTTTTTGATGCATATTTTGCAAGTGCTTCTCTAAACACTGGCATTCCTTTTGCTTGACCGTATTTTATAAATCCCTTATCGTAAACCTCTTCCAGTGCATCTTTTACGATCTTTGGAGGTAAAAAATCCGGCTCCCCTACTTCCATATGTATAATTTTTTTCCCTTGCGATTCAAGTAATTTTGCTTTTGAGAAAATTGAAAGATGTGTTTGTTTGTTGGTAGATTGTACCTTTACTGATTCATTTAAAAGAAAATTTAAAAATTTTGTAGCAATTGTTTCATCTAAACCAATACTGTTACATAATGAAATTACTTTTCCACGTAAACTGTCTTCTCTTGCTTCATCTGTTACTCCTTTTCCGATATTTTTTTTGACTTCACCAATTTCTCGCGCAATGTCTGTTCTAGTTTTTAACAACTCTATCATTTTTAGAGTCACCTCGTCCATTTTGTTTCGAAGATCGTTAATGTCTGACATTTTCTTATAGAACTGGTTTGATTGCCCCTGAAAGGAGTGCATGGTCTGCAATTGTTAGTGCTACAAGTGAATCTACTACTGGTGGGGCTCTAGGTACAACACATGGGTCGTGTCTACCTTTGACTTGGAGAATTGTTTCTTTTTTTGTTTTAATGTCTATTGTTTTTTGTTTTTGAGCGATAGATGATGCTGGCTTGAACGCAATTCTCATGGTGATTGGCATTCCGTTTGAAATGCCTCCTAGAATCCCTCCGGATCTGTTTGTTTCTGTGATAATTTTTCCTTTCTTTACAGAATACAAATCATTATTTTCTGAACCATAAAGTTCAGACCCATGAAATCCTGAACCAAACTCTATTCCTTTAACTGATGGGATTGAAAAAATTGCTTTGCTTAAATCTGATTCTAACGAACTAAAAATTGGTTCACCTAGTCCTACTGGGACATTTGTTGTAACTGATTCGATAATTCCTCCTAATGAATCTCCTTTCTTTCTTACATCTAAAATATTCTCTCTCATAATTTTTGCAGTTTTAGTTTCTGGACATCTAACTTCATTTTTATAAATCAAATTAATCATTTTATCATTAAATTCTTCTTCCATCTTCACTTTTCCAATCTGTGATACGAATGAGTTTGTTTCAACACCTAATGTTACTTTGAGTAATTTTCTTGCAATGGCTCCACCCATAACGTGAGTTGCTGTTAACCTTCCAGAAAATCTCCCTCCACCCCTATGATCATTATAGTGATTATATTTCATCATTGCCGGATAATCTGAATGACCTGGTCTTAGTTTTGTTTTCAAATCTTCATAATCTTTTGATTTTTGATCACTGTTCCAAACCACCATAGTGATTGGTGCACCTGTTGTGTGACCTCTAAAAACTCCTGAAACAATTTCAACGATGTCTCCTTCTTTTCTTTGAGTTGAAATTAGATTTTGACCTGGTCTTCTAAGATCTAACATTTTTTGAATGTCTTTTTCATCAATTTCTAATCCTGCTGGACAACCATCCAATACTGCTCCAATTGATTTCCCATGACTTTCACCAAAACTTGTTAAAACAAGACGCTGACCAATAGAACTTCCCGGCAACATACTATCAAGATTAATCGATGTTTATAATTCCTCATTCTGGAATTTGCTGAGAATTTTATCATCTGAATGATTATTTTTGGTTTTATGTCCTGACTGTTTAAAAATTATATTATTATTGATTAAAATATGAAATAATTATAATATATTCTTAAATATAACAATAACATACACAATATATGCAATATCGTGTAAATTATAAAGAATAATTTGCGCGGCCCTGCGAAAATGACATGTTATCTACGCAAAAGCGTTGTGGGTGAGGAGAATGCTTTTCACTCTATACAGGGTCGCGCCTTTTACCTTTTAATGATTTTTTTGAAAAATAATTTTAATCGATTTTAATTTTGGCGCCAATACGTTTCATCTCTTCGATAAAATTTGGATATGACACTTTAACTGATTCAGGATCAGTTACAGTACAATTACCTACAAACATTCCGGCAATACAAAAAGCCATGAATAATCTGTGGTCTTCTTCTGATATTAAATCAGCTCCTGAAATATTTTCAGATGCTTCTAAAATCATACCGTCTTCTTTTTCTTGAACTTTAATTCCTAGTTTTACAAGTTCTCTTGATATGATTGCAATTCTATCTGTTTCTTTTAGCCTTGCATGTTTTACATTGAATATTTCAATTGGTGCAGATGAACGTAATGCCAAAATTGCAAGAGGTGGAAGAAGATCAGGGGAATTACTCAAATCAAATTTTCCACCGTTTAATTTTTCAGGCGATTTAATTTTAATTTGATCATCATCCATAGTAATTTCTACTCCTAACTTTTCTAAAATATCTATGAACACTTCATCCCCTTGAGGATAATTCCCAATATTTCCATTTATTGTAATATCTTCTCCATTTAGAACAGTGGCTGATAGAAGAAGAGCAAGACTTGAAAAATCAATTGGAACAGTAAATGTTGTTTCTTTATAGATTTGTGGCGTGATGTTATATCGTTTGTATGGGATTAGTGTTTGTACTGTTACACCAAATTTTCTCATTGTAGCAATTGTTGCATCAAGATATGGTTTTGATACTAAATTTCCTTCTATGGTTAGATTGATTCCTTTTTCTGTTAGTGGTGCACAAATTAATAGTGCTGAAATATATTGACTTGAAAAATTTCCAGGAATTTTCACTTCTCCCCCTAAAATCTTTCCTTTAATTTTGATTGGTGGTTTTCCGTCAGTTGAACTACACTGTGCTCCAATGCTTGATAATGCATCTAAGAGGGGCTGCATTGGTCTTTTTTGTAAACTTGAATCTCCAGTAAGTGTAATCTCTTCAGAAAACAAACTGGCAATGCCTGATGCTATTCTAATTGTTGTGCCTGAGTTTTCTGTGTTAATTTCAGGTACTTTTGTGCCTATTTTTATTGGATTTTTAACAATAATTGCTGAATCTGTAATCTCGATTTCTGCTCCAAATTTTTTACAAGCTTCAATTGTTGCAATAGTGTCTGCTGACAATAATGCATTTTCAACTCTACTGTTTTTTCCAGCAATCGATGCAAGAAAAATTGCTCTATGAGTGTAACTCTTGTTTGGAGGACAAACTATCTGCCCTGAAATTTTTGATTTTTCAATTTTACACTTCATGAACTTCTGCCTTTTTGTTACTAATTTTTGAAACTATAATATTTCCTTCTAATGTTGAAAATACTTTTCTAATTGTTGCTTCATTTTCTTTTTTTGTAATTGCTGCAATTGATGGTCCATTACCTGAAACTGATGCTCCTAGTGCTCCTTTTTCAATTAAATCTGTAATTATTTTAGGATCAGAATTTAAAATTGATGCCGTAGCTAATCCATTTATTATCATTGCATCCCAATAACTTGCTTTTCTAGATAATTCCCATGCGTTCTCAAATGTGGATGAGAGAATTTTGAGTTTTTTTAGATTTCCTCTTTTTCTATTTCTTGGAATAAATATCACTGCAATTAAATTTGTTGGACCTTTTTCAAATCTAATTCTTTTCTTCTTTGCATTATCTGTAACATTAAATCCTCCATAGTAACATGAACATGCATCATCATATGCTCCGGTTATGCTAACTTTTGATTCAATTGACGCATCAACTCCTGCAAGTAAAATTTGCTGATCAGTCAATTTAGGGTTGAAAATTTTTGCACATGCTAGAGCAATTGCTGAAGAAATTGCACTTGAGCTTTTTAATCCATAACCTGTAGGAATTTCTGAATCTAATGTAATTGAAATTTTATTTTGCTCTAAATCCTTTTTTGAAATAATTTTTTCTACAGTTTTGTTAATCAGGCGAGAACTTAGACTCTTGTTTTCAGACTGGATTGAAATCCCTTTTCCTGGGCTTGTCTCTACTGTTGCTTCTACTTTTAATGCAATTCCTAAAGTGGCTCCCTTTTGGTTTGCAATTGCATTTACCAATGAGACTGCACCGTGGACTGTAGCCTTTGCTTTTGCCATCAAAATCCTCCTAACAGTGCTTTTTTCATGGCATTATAAGGTGCTTCTATACCGTGCCAAATCTCAAAAGCTCTGACAGCTTGACCTAGAAGCATTTCATAACCGTAAATTATGATTGCTTTTTCTGCTTTTGCTTTTTTGATAAAATCTGTATTCATTGGAGCATATACAATATCATATACGATTGTTTTTTCATTAATTCCATCCAATGAAATAACGCTGGGTTCATTTTTGAGACCCACTGATGTGGCATTAACAATAATATCATAATTTTTTGCTGTATCTTTAACGTCTTCAATTTTTACAGCATTTGCATCTACTCCAATTGTTTTTGCAAATTCTGAAAGACTAGTTGCTTTTTCTAATGTTCTATTTGCAATGGTTATGCTCTTTGCTTTTTCTTTAGCAAATCCTGCAACTATTGCTCTTGCAGCTCCACCGGCTCCAATTAGAAGAACTTTGGTTCCTTTGATGTTTAATTCCTTTTTCTTAAATGGTTCTAAAAATCCATCCATGTCTGTGTTGTATCCTTTTAGAATTCCATCTTTGTTTGATACTGTATTAACAGCTCCAATCAAACTACATGACTCATCCATTATATCTAAATATTTCATCATCTCTATTTTATGTGGAATTGTAATATTGAAACCATTAATTTTAATTTTTTTTAATCCTTGTATTCCTCCCTCTAATTCCCCTTTAGGAATTCTATATCCAATGTATGATGAATCTAAATCTAATTCTCTAAATGCTGCGCTGTGAATATTTGGTGATAATGAATGATCAATAGGATCTCCTATTACTGCAAATGATTTACCCATCTTATTTTATTGAGTATTATGATTGATTTAAACTCTCAACTATTTTACTGCTATTTTTTTAAATTTATAATTTTTTTTACTTCATCAACACTAAACTGTCCTGGAGCTATTGCTTTTCCTAGTGACACGTATGTGTATGGGCTGCCTAAATACAGACACAAAATCCTTGAAATTCTGCCATGATCTCCCATTGCAAATGAAATCAGATTGTTTTTCCCTTTCTTGCTATACAGTTCTAGCATTCTAGTTGAATCGTCTGTTGACTTTGCAGTGCTTACTATTTTTACATTTGATGAAAATTTACTCATTTGAGATATCCTTTTTTCCAATTCTGCTGAACTTGGGGTCTTTTTAAAATCGTGCCATGAAACAAGTAATTTTGTTTTTGTTGATTTCAAATACTCTGCTAATGGCAAATTTTTCTTTAATGTGTTAAATTCTACATCTAGCATAAATGGATTGTATTCTGCAATTAAGTTTATGATTG
>JABMOR010000124.1 GCA_013203245.1 Candidatus Nitrosopumilus sp. | reverse complement strand
ATTCTAATACTTGCAGTTCGTGCAACAACACCAGATTATCTAACTTCAGATGGGAGTTTATCTAAAACCATAACAGAAACTGCACCAGCTTCTTCGGCAATTAGAGCTTGTTCTACATTTGTAACATCCATTACAACGCCATTTTTTAGCATGTGAGCAAAACCACGTTTAACAGTAGATGAACCACGTAAAGTATCAATAGAATTTATTTTGTCATGAATTATTCCTTTAGCATCTTGTCTTTCTCCAGATAATGGAAGCATGTCTTAATTTTTCCTCATCACTATTTGTATCTATTCACTAAATTCAGACATAATCAAATCCAGTTCAGATTCTACCATAGTGATAATTGGTGGAATAAAATCGGCAGTTGCATTTTGTTGTGGCCAATGAATTTGATTGACACGTCCATTCAAAGTAATTTTCACATTTGATTTTTGATATTCAGTTGCATTATCCATAATTGCAAAAGATTCAGAAGGTATTGCAATAAAACCAGTTTCTTTAATCAGTGCTTTAATTTTGTTAAGTTTATTTTCATCTAGTTTTGAACGCACATCAGGTTTCAGATAGCCGTGATCAGTTACAGAGTATTTTATGTCACCATCATTTTTGATGTAAAGAATTTCAGTCTTTTGTGCTCCAATTCGTTCTGTTATACCATTAGAAATTTTCTTTAATTGATGTTTAGTATATTCAATTTCAATATTATCAGTGTAATTAGCAGCAGATGTAGGGATTTCATTTCTTAATAACAATGGAGTAGAAAGTAAGAGGGCTGCAATAACGGGAATAGCACCCAATACAATGTAAATTGGTTTTACCATTTTACTACTAATATTGCCAATTTGCAAATAAATCTTAGTAATGGTTAAAATTCAAGCAAAATATTTCGATTCTTGTGGGTTCGTAGCCTAGCCTGGTAGGGCGATGGTCTCCAAAACCATCGATCGTCGGTTCAAATCCGATCGGGCCCACTTTAAAAAATTCTATTGATTATTTCTTAAAACATTTAATGCAGATCCAGACTTGAACCATTCAATTTGTGATTTATTGTATGAATGATTTAGTAAAATTTCATCTTTATTCCCATCAGAATGAGAAATTATACATCGTACTTGTTTGTCTGGAGCTAATTCATTTAGTTCAAGTAAACTAATTTTATCATCTTCAAGAATTTTTTCATAATCATCTGGATTACTAAATGTCAATGCCAAAATACCTTGCTTTTTTAGATTTGTTTCATGAATTCTTGCTAAACTTTTTGTGATAACTGCTGCACATCCTAAAAAGCGAGGAGACATAGCTGCATGTTCTCGGCTACTTCCTTCACCGTAATTATTATCACCAATAATCACCCATCGCATTTGATTTTCTTTGTATTGTCTGGCAATTTGTGAAAATGATTCCTGATTATTATTTAGAATATTCTTGCCCTGGCCAACTTGATCATTAAATGCATTAACTGCACCTAAAAGCATATTATCACTAAGGTTATCCAAGTGTCCACGTAAAGAAAGCCATGCTCCGGCAGGGGAAATATGATCTGTAGTGCATTTACCTTTAGCCTTTACCATAATTGGAATGTTTTCAAAATCTTTACCATCCCATTTAGAAAAGGGTTTCAAAAGTTGTAGTCTTTTACTATTAGGATCAATTAGAACTTCAACATCATCAGAATTTTTAGGAGGTGTAATAAAAATTCCTTCAGGTCGCACAAAACCTTCTTCAGGAACTTCAGGTGCAGGTTTAGGGGGTTCAAGTTTAAACTTAGTTCCATCAGATGCAATTAGATCATCCTTCAAGGGATTAAAAGAAAGTCGGCCACCCAATGCTAAAGCGATAATCATTTCAGGGCTACCAATAAAGTTTAGAGTACTTCTACGTCCATCATTTCTACCTGGGAAATTTCTGTTAAATGTTGTAACAATAGTATTTTGTTGATCCTTTTCTAATTCAGGTCTATTCCATTGACCAATACAAGGACCACATGCATTTGCCAAAACAGTTGCACCTATGTCTTTTAATGAATCCATTTGTCCATCGCGTTCTATAGTACCACGAATTTGTTCAGAACCAGGAGTTACTAGTAATGGAATCTTTGCTTTGATTCCTTTAGCTTTTGCTTGTTCAGCTAAACTTGCTGCTCTTGACATATCCTCATAAGAAGAATTTGTACAACTACCAATTAATGCAACAGATATTGGATCAGTATAGCCTTTAGATTTTACATCATCAGATAATTCTGTAATGGTTCTTGCTAAATCAGGAGTATGTGGTCCAACAATATGTGGTTCTAATGTTGAAAGATTAATTTCAATTACTTTATCAAAGAATTTTTCTGGATTTGTTTCTATTTCAACATCTGCAACAAGAGATTCTTTATTTTGATTTGCTAATTGAGCAATATCTTCTCTGTTAGTATATTTCAGATAAGTTTCCATTCTTTCATCATATGGGAATACAGAACAAGTTGCTCCGATTTCAGCTCCCATGTTAGTAATTGTAGCCTTACCTGTACAACTGATAGATTTTGTTCCAGGTCCAAAATATTCTACTATTGCATTTGTACCACCAGATACTGTTAATTCATCAGCAACTTTCAATATGATATCTTTAGGAGCAGTCCATCCGGTCAGTGCTCCAGTTAATTTTACACCAATTTTTTTTGGATAAAGTAATTCCCATGGCATACCTGCCATTGCTTCAGCTGCATCTAACCCACCAACACCAATTGCAATCATTCCAAGACCTCCAGCATTTGGAGTATGAGAATCAGTACCAATCATCAATCCGCCTGGAAATGCATAATTTTCAAGTACAACTTGATGAATAATTCCTGCACCAGGTTTCCAAAAACCACATCCGTGTTTTGCACATGCTGATTGTAAAAATTTGAAAACTTCACTATTTTCATCAAGTGAAACTTTCATGTCAATATCGCCTTGAACTTCTGCTCTAATGAGATGATCACAATGTACAGTTGTTGGTAAAGATGTTTGTTTTAATCCTGCTTGCATAAATTGGAGCATCACCATTTGACCTGTAACATCTTGTAATGCAACTCTATCGGGTTTTAAGAAAACATAATCTTTTCCGCCGGTGAAAACAGTATCATCAATTTTATTTAGATGTCCAGATAAGATTTTTTCAGAAAGTGTTAATGGTCTTCCAACTAGATTTCTATATTTCACAATATTTTCTTTTAATTTCAAATAAACATTAGAAACAAGTTCTGCAGTAGTATCAATTTCCATAATTTGTGATGAATTAATCCTAAATTTAATATTTACAATTGTAAAATTCAATAAATTATTTCAATAGGCATGTAAATCCTCAACAATTATAAGCCAAATACTACCTTTCAATACAGTGTTAGGCAGTAATAAATTTTCTAAATTGAGGTATAATTATGGTCAATAAAGGATTTCCAAAATTTGGCATGTCACAAGCTGGTGCATTTGTTGCAGCACTTAAAAATTATAATTTACCAGATTTCATTTTAGTTTTGGTTGCAAAAGAATGCAAGTCAGAACTACTTGAAAGGGGAAGAATAGATGACAGATTACAAAGTATGAATGATGATGCTTTAGAATTATTACACAGAGTTTTTGTTGGATGTAAAGAAGATTCTGCAGGAAAATATGCCCAATACAGATTCTATGCATATGTATCAAGCATGTATCATAAATGTGAAGTTATAGTTAACGATACAATTCCTGGCGAATCAGGTATAAATCATAAAGTTCCTGTCGCAGTAAAAAACAATGGAATGTACATAGCAATTGCATATAACAAAGCAACAGGAAATCCAGTAAACGCAAAAGAAACAACAAGGTTTTACAACATGGTGGATGATATCAAAAAAGGTGATCATGGAACCATGTTAGCTGATGGGATTTACGGCTCTTCTGTAGGTTTTAGAGGAGATGCCCTTGTAGAGCTTGAAAAATTAAGCAAATCACGAACCAATGATCCTGAAAATAAATTGGATTTCAAAACTGCAAATTTTGAAAATAATATTTACTCAGTTTCAAAACTTTAGTTGTAAATATTTTATTGTAAATTAAATTGCGAAGTATCCATTGCTAGAAACATTGGCTTACCATCAGTTTTTTGAAAATCTTCATCATACTGTTCAAATTCTAACTGTTCAAAAAGATGTTTGGTCCACACATCATGTACATCTTGAATGAATTTTTTATGTCCAGCAATTCTCAACATCTCATGAACTAGTTCATGGGAAACAGTAGTACAATTTTTTTCTGCAAGAAACAAAGTATCATTGGATTCTTTTGGAGATTGCCAATGCGTCATTCCAAAATTTTCAGCATGGTATCCATCACAAGTACAATCAGTCCACCAAGGTTTGAAATGAGTTAGGTAAAAATGGTAAATGTCTTTTCCTCGCTGGTAATGATCACGTATTAATGTAGAAGTATCAAGACGTTGAAGAATACTTCTAGGAGTTGTGATCATTTCATCACATTGAATTTCATAATCTTTACCAAACTTTTGTTTTAACCAAACTTGATAAAATTTACTCATTTTTTTGACATATTCAAATTCAAATTGCCGTTTTTCACGATCTTCTTCAGGTACTACAAAAATAAAATGTAGAATCATAATAAGAAAAAAAGGTGTTTATGTTTGACCTTCAATACCCATCAAGGTAAGAGTTGAACGAATCTTTTCAATTTTCCTGATTTTCCAAGTAATTGTTTCTCTAAGTTTTTCAACAGTGTCAGATTCGATCTTGGCCAAAATATCATATGCACCAAAAGTTCCATGAACTTCTTTTACACCATCCAAGCCCTTTAGTTGCCCTATAATAGCTTCTTCAGAACCCAGTTCACAGTTTATTAAAACATAAGCTGTTGCCATACAGAAATTAGATAAATCGACTATATCAATAAACCGATTATTGTTAGTTTTGAGACATCTTTACAATATCATCCCAAATTGGCTTTGGTACAGGCATTACAGATAACCTTGAAATTCTTATTAATTCCCAATCTTTAAATTTTTTCTCTTTTTTCATTTCATCAAGAGTCACTGGGCGTTTCAATGTGTTTTTATATTTTACATCAACAACAATAAATCGTTCTACATCTTCTTTAGGATTGGAATAGGGTTTTGAAGTTATTTGCATAATTCCTACTGCTTGTCGTTCATCACCTGTATGATAAAAAAATACAAGATCGCCTGATTTCATTTCTCGCATATGTTTTAGTGCTAAATTATTATGAACTCCATCCCATACTGTTGTTTTTTCTTTTTTCAGCTGTTCAAAATTATACCCCCTTGGTCCACTAGGTTCTTGTTTTGCTAACCAATAATTCACCATTTCATTTTCTCATATTTCCATCGATGTTTAATGGTTTTTGAAAAAAGATATGTTCCCCGGTTCTGACTCGCACCAAATCATTGGTCATAGCCATACGCCTCCTCGCGTTCTGAAACCGGGGTTGCCCACAATGTAGCACGCCTGGGTGAATTAGAAATCACTGGTATCATTACGATCGACTCATCCTAATCCGTCTGCATGCTTGCTCTTGGGCGATTTGTAATAGGATTACTCCTACTAAAAACCATTGAAGGAATAATTATGAAAAATAGTTTTTAAATAAATTAGTTTTAATTTTTAAGAAGAGAATCAGACAACGATATCTCAAATCCCACTACAGGAACACGAATCTTATAATTTTCAATAATTTTTGAATTAATTTTTCCAATAATTCCAATTGGGATATTATTTAGAATAATTGTTGCACAATGACCATCTTCAAATGTAGAATTAGTTGCAGTTTTTGTTTCTACTTTAATTCCAAATCCAATATTTAATGCAGATTGAATGATTGATTTTATTTCAGTGAAATTTGCATCTTTATGTGCACTGATACCAGAAAAATTAATTTTTTCAGATATTGGGTTTTCGGTAGCAAAAACGGTTCCAGTTTCAAACATTTTTTGAGGATACGATTCGTGAATATTTTTTGAAAGATTTTCTAATAAACCTGGAAGAATTGAATCACGTAAAATAGTATGCTCTCTGCTTTTTGAATCAAGTACAGAAATAATTTTTGTTGAATCCCTGTTAGTCATATCATATAATACTCGTTTACTAGTCAAACTAGAATTCAAAGCTTCAAGAAATCCCAGTCCAATCATTGTGTGGTCTAAAGATTTTAGTTTTATTGAAACAGGATTTATTTTTCCTATAGTTTGAGAAGGAGATAGTATAGGTTCAAGATTTTGGATTCCATATCCCAAAGCAACTTCTTCAACTAAATCTAAAGGTCCAAAAATATCAAATCGATATGCAGGTATTGTACAAATAATATTTGTTCCTTTAGATATTGCATCTAAGCGAGATTTTTTTAAAGATGAGACAATTTTTGAAGAATTAAGATTTAAACCCAAAGTCTGATTGATTAATGAAGTACTAACAGTCATTTTTCTTTGTTCTAATTTTGGTGAAGAATTTTTTGTGCCTGTTATTTTTACAGATTCTAAGATAAAACCAGCACTTTGTAAAATGGTCGCTACAACTGCAAGCATATCTTCAGCATCTTCTTTAGTAATTCCAGTTACCTCAACAAAGAGATTTTTGGTTTTTGTAGTAACTGTGGTGACTGCAGCGTTAATTATAGGAGGGAAAGACACCGTATTTTGATTTTCATCTAAAATTATAGGCACTTGAGAAGATTGGCCAAGTATAGAACCATAATCTTTTCCAACATCAGTGTTTACCAATATTTCTGAGATAGTTGTATCTTTTTCAGAGTTTAATGGAATGAATGTATGATTTCTAGTTGTCGTAGTGTAAACTAGTGGAAATGAAATTTTATCTAAATCATGTATTCCAATTGACGATTTTTTTCTTTTTCTTCCTATTCCAAAATGAAGATCTTCTTGCATGGTCATTAATTGTTTGATTGTTTTATCATCAATTTTTCCATTTTTTGCAATAATTCCAGTTACAAAAGGCCTAATCTTTGTCACTGAAGAATTAACAGATATTTGATAACTGTTAGATTTTTTTACATTAAGTTTCACTATGCCAGTTTTAATCCCAAGTAATCCTTGCATGCCAAGTGCAATCCCATAATCAGTAGAGTAATCAGGTCTGTTTGGACTATATTCAATCCGTACAAGATCTTTATCTTCGGATTCAATATCTAATCCAAGAAAAGGCAATGAATCAGAAATTTGTTTTTTTGTTACTTTTCCAATTAATTTTTGGAGACGTGAATAAGATAATTCGATTACTGGCATTTTGTAGCACTCCTTAACCAACCAAGATTATTATTGTAAAACTCTCTTACATCACCTAGATCATACTTTAACATAGCAATTCTTTCAATACCACCACCCCAAGCTAAAACAGGTTGAGTAATACCAAGAGGTTTAGTTACTTCAGGTCTAAAAATACCCATTCCAAATAATTCAATCCATTTTCCTAATTTTTCATTATAAACCATAGTTTGAAGAGATGGTTCAGTATAAGGGAAAAATGTTGGCCAGAATTTTACTTTGGTAATTCCGATTCGTTTGTAAAACTCTCGTTGAATTCCCATTAAATTTCTCAATGAAGCATCTTTTCCAACAACGACACCTTCAATTTGATTAAATTCAACCAAATGTTTGTAACTAACTTTTTCATTTCTAAATACACGACCTAAAGAGAATATTCGTGCCTCATCAGGTTTGTTTTCAGCTAAATGTTTAATCGTTACACAAGTGGTGTGAGTTCTAAGAACCATTTTTCTTGCTTCATTAATGTCCCACTGATATCGCCAATTCTTTTTATGAGATTCGGAAACTTTTCTTATTTGTTCAGGCGTTCCAATTTTTTTAGCGTTTATTCCATCCAGATAAAATGTATCTTGTAATTCTCTTGCAGGATGATCTTGCGGAGTAAACAAAGCATCAAAATTCCAAAAGCTTGATTGAGTCATGTTACCAAGAATTTCCGAAAAACCAAGTGTGACAAATATCTCACGAATTTCATCGATAGTATCTTTTAGAGGATGGGTTCTTGCAACAAAAATTTCTGGAACGTTAGCTTCAACATCAATACCACCAACAGAATCTGAAATTTTGATTGATTTTGCCAAATCTGATAATGAAATTTCTTTTGTTTTAATAATATCCTCAATAATAAAATCAGGTCTTTTCAAAAGTCCAGATAAATCAATACTGTCAATTTTATCTTTAGATAACTTCTCATTTCCAATAAGTTTGAGAGTTTTTTCTCCTAGAAGTTCTGAAGGGGAATTTTTTATAGAAATTTCATCAAGTGAAACTTCAATCCAATTATTTTTTCTAGCTAGACCCATGGAAGGTCCAAATACAAAGCCTAATTCTTTTTGTAAATCAGATAATTTTTTAGGTCCAGTCTTTAGTAAATCTAACAATCTTCTTTCAGGCAATCCTTTTGTAAAAGATTCAACACCATTTTTTCCTAAACTCAGAATACTTGATTTTGATTCAGTTACAATTGCCAGATTTTTTAATTTAAGCCATTCAATTCCTCGTCTAATTTGATCAGGTGAAAGTTGTGTAGATTTTTCTAAAGACTCAGGAGATTGTTTTGGATTGTCTCTTAAAGAGGCGATAATTTTTTTTTCAATTTCATGAAAAACTTGCGACAACAGCAAAGAATCCGAAAAAGACTTTTTAAACCTTAACCTAAGTCAAGATGAATGTCAGCTGATGACTTTATTGTAACTCCGTGGCACGTAGAGGGCGATATTGACTATGATAAATTAATCAAGCAATTTGGAACTGAAAAGATTTCTTCAGAATTACTCGAGAGAATCAAGAAAATCACAGGTGAAGATCATTTTATGCTCAGACGAGGCATTTTCTTCTCACATAGAGAACTGGCTAGAATACTTGATGAATATGAGAAAGGTAACAAATTCTTTCTATATACAGGAAGAGGTCCTTCAGGCCATACCCATATTGGACATTTAGTACCATGGATGTTTGCAAAATGGTTACAAGATAAATTTGATGTCAACATGTATTTTCAACTTACTGATGATGAGAAATTTTATTCCAAACCCAATCTAACTTTAGATGAAACAAAGAAATTTGCATATGAGAATGCATTAGATTTTATCGCATTAGGTTTCAACCCAGAAAAAACAAAGATCATTATCAATACAAAAAATATTAAAACACTATATCCAATTGCTGCTGAAGTAGCAAAAAAAATTAATTTTTCTAATACAAAAGCAACGTTTGGTTTTACAAATGAAACAAATATTGGAATGATATTTTATACATCATTACAATCAGCTCCGTGTTTTATTGAAGACAAACCGGTGTTAATTCCATTAGGAGTTGATCAAGATCCTCATTTTAGATTAACAAGAGATATTGCATCAAAAATTGGAAAACAAAAACCAGCTTTAATTCATAATATTATGATTCCAAGTTTAGAAGGGCCAGGAGGAAAAATGTCAGCATCAGATGAGAAAGGTACGATTTACACAACAGATTCACCAAATGAAGTAAAAAATAAAATTAACAAGCATGCATTTTCAGGAGGACAACCAGATATTGAACAACATAGAAAACTTGGCGGAAATCCAGATATCGATGTATCCTATCAATATCTAAGAATATTTTTTGAACCAGATGATGCTAAATTAAAAATCATTTATGAAGATTATAAATCAGGTAAATTACTTTCAGGCGAACTAAAATCAATTTTAATTGAAAAAATTAATTCATTTCTTGCAGTTCATCAAGAAAATAGAGAAAAAGCAAAAAACCAGATAGAACAATTTCTTTTTGAGGATAAATGAAAATAACTGTAACATGTGATGACAAATACGAGGCTCAAAAACTATCTAGTTTTATTTTCATAAAAGATGGTAAAGAGACATACATTACAAGAATTCTAAATGTTGTTAAAAATGAATTAGTAATTTCATTAAAAGATAAATCAGCTCATAGTATTGTACTCAAGGATGAAGCAAATGTAGAAAGATTTGCAGATTTCATACAATCTGTATTAGATAAAGAACACACGTTAATTTCAACTAGAATTATTGAAGATATTGTAGAAATAGTCAAAGAATGATTCTATAAACCATATACAAGATATGCCGTTGCAATTCCAACCATAACAATTAGAGAAATTCCTAATGCTTTGAAATCACCATTCATGAATTAATATTAAAATAATTATAATTAAAGTGTTAACTAATTCTCATAGATGATTCTACTAATCATCTAGGAAAGTGTTTACTCTTTTTTGAACTTGATCTGTCTTCAGATCGTTTTGATGTAACAGGTTCTCGAATTTCATTACAATTTAAACAAAATACCTTTAATTCTTCTCTAGCAAGATCTGGTGATGAGATATATTTTCCCCAAGATGCAGCATCGCCTCCACGTCCAGAATTATTAGAAGTAACATTTTCAGATATCGGACTGATTCCTATGGCTCTTTCATCACTAAAACCGCAATTAGAACAAATTTTTCCACCCAAGATTTCATATAATTTTTCTTTGATAGTTTCATAAAATTTATCGGAACCATTAGAATAGAAGCTCTCTTGTTTTCTCAAAAATTTATCATTTCGTGGTTTACTAGATCTAGAATTATCTCTACGTGGTTCTGATCTAGAAGATGATCTTGAACCTCTATCTCTTGAACCTCTATCATCTCTGGAATATCTATCATTTCCTGAATCTTCTGGTTTGTTTTTTCTAAAACAATCACTACAAAAAACAGGTTTGTTAAATCTTGGAACAAATGGAACTGTGCATTCATCACCACAATCAGAACAAGTTACAGTTGTGGATTCATTTCTACTGTCATCTCTTGAACCTCTATCATCTCT
>JABMOR010000123.1 GCA_013203245.1 Candidatus Nitrosopumilus sp. | reverse complement strand
GAATCATAAACTTCAGTACAAGTCATTGCGCGCCCACTGTATTTTAAGATAAAATAATCAATGTCACGCCCAACATTTTGTTTGAATAGTTTTCCTAATTGTCCTGAATAATTTGCTTCGATATCAATTATGGTTTTGGCATCTTTTAACAATGAGGTGACATAATCGCTTGGGAATGGATTTATCAGTTTTAATTGAATCAATCCAATAGAGATTCCTTCTTTTTTGAGTAAATCTATAGCATCAAGGACTGGACCTATGGTAGAACCCCATGAGATTACAGTGTGTTCTTCAACACCAAAAGATACAGCTTGTTCTGCATCAGGAATATTTTTTAGAATTAGATCTAGACGAGACATTCTCTTATCCATCATCTTTACACGTAAAATTGGGTCTTCAGTAATATGTCCAGTTTCATCAGACTCATCACCAGTATTCCAAAATATTCCATTATCCATTCCCAATCTAGAACGAGGAGATATGCCATCATCAGTAAATTCAAATCGCCGATAACCATCATCGACTTTTTCTAAAAGTTTTCCCCTATTGATTGAAATTTTTTGAGGATCAAATCTCTTGCATGTAATTACTGAACTTGCATGGAATTTATCCATCATGTGAATAACTGGAACTTGAAAGACATCGGCATAATTAAAACAATTACCAGTATCATAGAAACTCTCTTCAATTTCACCAGAAGCATAAACAATTTTTGGAAAATCACCGTGTCCTGCATATACTGCAAAAAGTAAATCATCTTGACCATGTCTTGTTGGAAGACCAGTTGAAGGTCCACTTCTTTGATAATTAGTAATAACAATAGGTACTTCATTCATTCCAGCCCAGCCCAACATTTCAGTCATCAATGCAAATCCAGGACCTGAAGTACATGTTGCAGAACGTGTTCCAGTTAATGCACCACCAATAGTCATTCCCATTGCACTGATTTCATCTTCTGTTTGAATTACAGCAGTAGAACCAGGCCTATCATCAATTATTTCTAAAATTTCATTTGTTTCTAGATAGACGGATTCATCAGATGCAGGAGTAATTGGATAGTAAGGTTGGAATCTACAACCACATGCCATTTTTCCTAAAGCAGTTCCTTGAAATCCTTGAACCAAAAGAGTTCCAAGTTCTTTTTCAATTTGAGGTAATGTATAATCAAAGTTTTCAAATTTTACAGTTGCATAATTGTAAGAATAAGTTGCAGTTTGCTGATTAATTTTTGCAATCTCAGGTTTTCTTGAAAAAATAGATTCAATTGTTTTTTGTAGCGAACCAGGGGGCATCTTAACTAAACCTAAAGATAATGCTACTGCAATTACATTATACATTCTAATCAATCCCTTCAAGCGAGGATTTTCAGTTTCTTCAGAAAGAGTTTCTAAAATAGATTTAAAAGATACAGGAAATAGTTTTACACCGTTTTCTTTTGCAATCTCTAAAACACCTGCAATTGTAAATGGTTTATTTTTTGATTCCAATTCATTGTGCAGTCTTTCTTTGAATGGAGCATCAAGTGTATGGACAGAGTCAGTTTTTGTTTCTTCTAAATCAGAATCATAAATTATTCCTCCACCAGATATTACCTCATTAAAATGACGGAAGATTGTTTCAGCATCAAAAGACGCCATAAGATTTACATCATTTACATTTGAATGAATTTTTCTATCAGCAACTCGGACTGTAAAGTAACTATGTTCACCTTTAATGTTGGAATAAAATTCTCTTTTACCAAATATTTGATACCCCATTTCGGCACAAACTTTTGAGAAAATATTTGCAGCAGACTCAACACCACTACCTTGTGGACCTCCAATTAGCCAAGTAAAATCAAAAGAACTCATAAATATTCACTCATTTCCTGAATTTTAATAGTAAGATGGTGTATTTCTTCTAACCTCCGGTGGCTGCATCAAACAATGCACATTCGCATTTATCACGTTCACCGCAATAAGGACATACACAAACACATTTTTCAATTGAATTTGCACATTCTACACAAATAGCAAATTCCTCCTCTTCATCTTCAGAAGACATGGTAGAATTACAAAGAAATCGTATAAATGGTTTGAGATGAATACCAAGACTGATGAAAAAGAAAGTCTTTCTTACAAGAACTTTACATGATTTTGCACTAAAAGAATTAAGAAAAAAATATCAGATTGAAATCCATTCAGGAAAAATCCCCATTCCACAATCAAAATTACGATCAAAAATTAAAGAGATCGATGGACTGATTTGTTTTCCATATGATAGCATCAATGAAAAAATAATTGAAGAAGGTAAAAATCTCAAAGTCATCAGTACGTATAGTGTTGGTTTTGATCACATAGATACTGAATATGCTAAAAAAAAGAAAATCCGTGTCGGATATACTCCAGAGGTATTAACTGATGCAACAGCAGATATGGCATTTTCATTATTACTAGATATCGCCAGAAGAGTTACTGAAGGAGACAAAATTATTCGAGAAGGAAAATGGAAAGAAATCTACGGTGCATTTGATTATGTTGGAGTAGATCTTCAAGGAAAAACAATTGGGATTTTAGGTCTCGGTAGAATAGGCAGCACACTTGCTAAAAGAGCAAAGGCATTTGATATGAAAATCATATACCATAACAGAAAACCAGTTACAAAATCTAAAGAAAAATCACTTGATGTAAAATACGTATCATTTGAAAAGTTAATCACAAAAAGTGATTTTATTTCAATACATGTACCACATACAAAAGAAACAGACAGATTATTCAACATGAAAATTTTTAGAAAAATGAAGAAAACATCATTTTTAATCAATACATCAAGAGGGAAAGTAGTTAACGAGAAAGATCTTGCCATTGCATTAAAGAAAAAAATCATCTCAGGTGCAGGTTTGGATGTATTTGATAAAGAGCCAATTAAAAAAAATCATCCATTAGTAAAATTATCAAATATTGTACTTGCGCCACACATTGGAAGCTCAACCAAAGAAACAAGAATCAAAATGGCAGAAATTACTGTAAAAAACTTGAATTTAGGAATTAATGGAAAAAAACCAATCTACTCGGTAGGATACTGACCTTCACGCAGGGGTTAGAATCCAATTAAATGTGCAGTTTTTATATCTAAATTATAATACAAAACCAGAATGAAAAAATTCAAACATACGAATGAAGAATTAGAATTAGCTAAACTACAGTCTGAGAAAGATAAGAAGGAAAAGGAATCTAAAGAATAAATTTTTTTTTCCTTGTCTTTTTCAGACAAGGTTTTTTTTTCAAAATTGAATTTTAGAAGTAAATTTTTGTTTTAATTGATCATAGAGTTTTTTTCTTTCAGCAACTAATTCTTTAGAATCATCATACATTTTTGTAAAAAATGCTGCAAGAATACGTTCACCGCTTTCATCAAAGAATCTAACACTAAAACTAATTTTATCAGGTTTTTCCTCTTCAACAAATTCTGCACGTTTTATCAACTCTGAGTTAATGTGTAAATGAGCTGGACCAGCATTGTCACCAATAGTAATCCATTTGTCTTTTTGTCTAATACTAAGAGAATCGCTTCTAATCTCACTGGTGGCACCATTGTTTTTTATGATGAGTAAAATATCATCAATTTTTACCAAATCAGATAATAATTCTAAAAGCAATGAGAATTCTTAAAAATAGATTTATTTCAATTTTTGGAACGATTCATGTCAATTTGAACAAAATCATCAGTATCACCATGAACACAATCAGTTCCAATGGCTTTTACAAGTGAAAAACTAATTTTTCCTTCATGCATTTTGCCTTCATTTTGTAAAATATCTATTTTACCTGAAACAATATGCTTGTGTTTTTGGCAAGTTACTGCCACCATATATTCATCATTTCCTGAAATGACGGATACAATAAATTCAGGAGGATTTACACATTGTTTTCCTTCTTCCAATACTGAACATTTGTCAGGTAACATAGTCTGATTTAAAATTTTATTGGATATTAATCTTGATTGTTACAGATTCAATTTATTATCAACTAAATTGAATAAAGATTGAAAGTTATTGGCACACAGTTTTGATGTAATAATTATTGGTGGGGGTATTCTTGGAACATCAATATCATATTTTTTATCATTTCTAAATAAATCTAAAAAAATAGCAGTTATAGAACAAGCTCATAATGTTGCATTTCATACAAGTGGAAGAAATACCGGAAAAGTTCATGCCCCATATCTATACAATCCAGAAAAGAAAAAATTATTTGCAAAATCAGCTTTTCAGGGTTATGAAATGTGGGAAGTGTATGCAAAATTAAAAAAATTGCCATTTAAAAAAGACGGAGTTATCGAAGTTGCTTTAGATGAAAAAGGAATCAATGTTCTTGAAAAATATCTTAAATGGGGAAAACAAAACGGTTTAGAAGACAATGATATTGAGTTGTTAAACAAAGAAGAATTAAAAAAAATAGAGCCAGAAATAAAATGTGAATCAGCATTGTGTGTTTACAAAGATGCATCTACGGATTATTCTTTACTAACAAATTCCATAATGAAAGATAGTAAAGAAAACGGTACAACATTTTTGTTAGATACAAGGGTTACAAAGATAAGAAAAGAAAAAGATAGATGGGCAATTACATTAAACGATGCCCATGAAATTTATGCAAAATTTTTAATCAATGCTGCAGGAGGAGAGGCTGTAGATATTGCACATGATGTTGGAGTGGCAAAAAAATTCACAGATGTACATTTTAGAGGAGAATATTGGAAAGTTCCTAATGAATACAACAATCTTACAAAATCCAGCGTGTATTCTGTTCCTGAATTTCCAGAATATCCATTCTTAGATCCACATTGGATTCTCAGAGTAGATGGCAGTTGTGAAATTGGACCAAATGCAGTTCCAGTTTTTAGTCCATATGGATATAACAAATCAGAAAATATCAAAGAATTCATTCCAAAAATGTTAGAGATGTTAAGTTCCGGTGCAAGAAAAGCAATTTTTGATAAACAATTTCAAGAACTTGCAATGAATGAAATACGATCATCAATGTCAAAAACAGCAATGGTTGACAGAGTAAAAAAATTCTTGCCAAAAATTGAAGCAAACAAAATAACTGAAAAAGGTACAGCCGGAATAAGATCATCAATTATTGATGAAAAAGGGAAATTTGTACCAGATGTAATTCAAGTAGAAGGTGATGCATCGTTTCATATTTTGAATTATAATTCACCAGGAGCAACAGGTGCATTACCATTTTCAGCATACATTGTAAATCGCCTTAATGAAAAAGGGTTATTCAGTAGTGAAGATCATGAAGCAAAGTGCGGCCCATGGAAATTCAATGAAATTATAGAAAAAATCCAGTAAATCAACATCTAGCGAATAAACTAGGATTATGTTATCTTATATCGAAGAATCGCCAAAACTGAATTATCTATATCTAATTTTTTTATTATATTTGGAGAAACTGCAAATTCTATTTTAGAGGAAGTATTTTTTGCAATCTCTAGCATTTTTATAATTTTTTTGAATTGGGAATTAGTGTAATAATTTGCAGAAACAATAAGGGTGTCTACGGCTCCAATTTCTAATGCTTTGTAAATTACATCATTTCTTTTAGCAGTTAATCCATCTTTGAATAATTCTTCATATTTTTCAATTAATTCTACAACATACTTTCGTCTATGCTGATACAGGTGGTGAATTATTTTTGCATCTATGTCCTTCATAGAAGTTGTAAACGACAGATTTTCTACAAACCGACATTTTTTCACCAATTCTGAATTGAGTTCATCATAAAATTCTGTTTTTGCAGGACCAATTCCGCCCAATAGAATTAGTGAAGAATTTGAATCCATTTCTTTGACTTTATTTGCTATTTTTTTAAAGAAAACATGAATTTTTGTTTGTCTTGCTCTAAGGAATCTTCCTTGACTTTGTCCTCCTTTTCGGTGTCTACCTTGCAAGTCAATTCTAAGTTTAGCTACTTGAATTATTTGATTGCCATGAAACTTTTGGATTCTTGCAGATTTTTGATCTAAAGTTACCAACAAAACATCATAACTAGTTTTTAAAACATCATTGAATGGTTTGATAAATGGTTTTTTACTTACCATGTAGACGTATGGAAGTTTTTTTGAAGTCCCAATTACTTTGAGGTTAACTTTGCCATTTTTTATCCATCCAAAAACGCACAATGTTTTTGTAAATTTACCTACAGAGACAGGATTTTTTTTAAGTTCAGTAATTTTATTTTCAATTTTTGATTCTATTCTTTCAAGGGCATCATTTCGTTTTGTTTCATGTAGTAAAGAGATAGTTTCTTGTCCTTTGCCATATGGATAATAGACAGATATGCATTGAGAATCAATCTCCTTTATCTCATGTAGAAACTGGTTAATTGACATCCACTCAAGTGGAGCAATTTCAGAAGAACCAACATGTGTTTTCATAAAAATCAATTTTTTTGTTTGTAAAAAAACCAATGCATTTATGAAAATCTAATCCTTGAATGCAATCTAGGACATTAATTCAAATTAAAAAATGGCGCCGGGAGGGAGATTTGAACTCCCGTTCCCTTGCGAGAACGCGCTTTATGGTTAAACAATTTCCAGGCGCGCGCCCTACCAGGCTAGGCGACCCCGGCACAAGTCTTACGACAAAGATATTCAGGGAAATAAGATTATAAATTATGTTACTGAGAATTATTTCCAAATTGTAATGGTAATGAATTTTTCCACATTATTTCCCTCATTATCAATTCCTTTTGTTGATATTTTGTAAAGACCTTCCAAAGCTGCGTCGCCATCATTCTTTATTTGATCCCACGAAAAAATAATTTCATCTCCAGGTTCTAAATTAGATATTACTTGTGCAGACACAGGTGTGTACATTAGTATTCCAGATAATCCAGTAATTTTAAGCCCATAAGAAGCATCAGAAAAAGTTAATGGAATAGTTCCAGAATTTACAATTCGAATAATTATCTCCTCGCCTTTTTTAAAATCAAATTTTTCAGTAACTATAGAAATTGAGGCGCCTTCGACAAAAACTAATTGACTAGTATTTTTGACATCAATAAGATACAACCCAAAAACCAGACCGGCAACCAGACCAATGCCAATAAAGAGTACAAGGCTTTTTGCTAACAATTTCTTTTAAAATAATTCCTGATTTTTTAATCCTTTGGAGAAGTAGGTTTTGTTCTCCATTTTTTAGGATAAGTCTTAGGAGCCATAATGATTCTTTTAGTTTCAAACGCATATCCCTTTGTAGCATCACGGATTTCCTCTTCAGACATTGTTGCTTCTGCTAATGCTACAGCTTCACCTTTTTGCGTATAAACTCCAACAATATCCCCTTTTTTCAAATTTTGAGAAATTTGCAATACTCCAGGAATTGCTAGTTGGGCCCCATGACACATTGCATCAACTGCGGAATCTCGAATTACAACTGATTTTAATTCACTAAAGGCAAATTCTACAGGTTTTATCATTTTCATAAGTTTACTATCATCTTTTTTCTCTTCCCACTGTGCAAATGCATCTGCAAGTTCGTGTAATGTTACCAAACCATCACGCTCATAAAATTGGTCAACCCTAGTTCGCCTAAGTTCAATCATAGTTGCACCAGGTCCCAAAATTTCTCCAATATCATAGTAAAGTTTTCGAATGTATGTTCCTGCTTCACATAAAATTCTAGTCAAAAGTAATCTTTCTTTTTGTTCTAAAACTTCAAACTCATAGATGCTTCTAGTTCTGGTTTGTCTAAGAACAGCTGAACGTTGTGGAGGTTTTTGGAAAATCTCTCCTCTAAACATTTCAACAATCTCATTTAGTTTTTCCTTTGATGGAAGGGAATGAAATCTGCCCAAAGCATGATATTCTTTTGGGCCATATAGTAAAACTCCCAATGCTTTAGTTGCCTCACCTAAACCTAAAGGTAAAACTCCTGACACTTGAGGATCCAAAGTACCACTATGACCAATTTTTGGAAGTTTCAAGAGACGTTTTGTCCATGCAACAGTTTCATGACTTGTCGGACCTGGAGGTTTATCTAAAATTATAAGTCCATAATTTAGTAATTGTTCAATAGTTCTTTTATCATAATATGTCCCATATGCATCATCAGTGATATCCTGATCAATTTCTACAAGATTTTCAAGTTGTTTAAGAGTCATAGTAATTTTCTCACAGTTTCTTTAGTAACATCAATTACTTGTTGTGCTGTTAAATTATCCGTATTTATAATTAAATCAAACACTGATTTATCATCACCAAAATCAAAATTATATAGTTTTTTGTACAATGCTTTGTTCTTGTCAAATCTTTCTTTTGTTATTTGATAAGCATCTTTAGAATCCATATTGTCTCTTGTCTGCATTCTTTTAGTACTACTTTCATGAGAACCCTCTAGCCAAATTCTGATTCCATCTTTAATTAGCCAAGGTAAAGTGTAACTAGTGATTACCATTCCGCCTTGATCAAAAAGAGCGATGAGTTTTTTATCTAATTTTTTATCAAATTCAGAATTATTTTCACGTTGACTAAGAAATTTCATTCCCTCTTCAGTATCCCACCAATCATCGCCTTTAGAGTCAAATCCATGTTCATTTGCCATCTCCTTTAGAACATCGCCTCCACTAAGATATTGTAATTGAAATTCTTCTGCTAATCCTTTAGCAACAGTGGTTTTTCCTACTGCAGGAGGACCAGAAATAACAATTGATTTTGTCAACTGAGATCCATAGAGGTTTTTGTGAGTCTCATAATCATTCCACTAAACGCAATGGATGATAAAAAGTACCATGCCCAAAGATACAATGCATTTTCTTTTCCAAAGCAAACATGTTCTGCATCTAATGCTTGTTCTGCAGTACATGTTAGTTGGAACATATCCCCAGGAATTACATTTAATGAAATTGGAGAAAGAGCTACAGTGTATGAGAATAGTACAGGCAATACAAGATAGAATATCAAAATTAATGGAACAAATGTAATCATCATTGGTCGCATGTTCATCTGCATCATTTCCATTGACATTTTATTCATGTACGATGATTTTTTACCCAATTCAGCAATTTTGGCTTGATCTTTAGATCTCATGGCAGCCATTCGTTCTTTTTGCCATCCTTTGGTCTCTTTCATAATTCGTTTTAGTTTTACTTGATCAACCATTTTCTTTCTAACTGCAGAATTAAACAAATTAAGAACAATCCCAAATCCAGTTACTCCAAATAATGTAAGAATTACACCCTTAACCATAGGATCTGCACTACCCAAAACCATTCTGCCTTCACCACCTAGAAAATCAGGTAGTTGGAGATGTATTGAATTAATAAAAAGTAAAACAAAATTGAAATCCATTATTTATAGCCCCATCGCACTAATGATTTTAGTAGCCGCTTCATCAACCTTTCCCTCACCATTAAGCACATGTCTTACGGGCGCTCCAGTAATTACAGCACATGCAGAAATCATACCTGATTGAACATCTAATTCTTTTTTAATATTAGGTAAAGTGATTTTATCTCTATTTCGAGTATCATCTTTCATTCGTCTGTTGTAAATTTCTTCAGGTTTTGCAGAAACAGAAACAAAATTTGTAGGTTTAATTATTTTAAGAACATGTTCGGGTAATCCAGAATAGTAGCCTTCTGGAGAGTTGATAAATGCATGAGTGTCAATGATGATAATTTCTTCAGTATGTGAAGCAATTTTTTCTGCTGCTACTTTTTGAAGGCGTTGTTGTTCGAATAAAGGTAGTTTTCTAAGTTCATCTCTATCTGTAAGACCATTTTCTTTAGCAACATCAAACATTAAAGATCCAAAACTTATCACGCTAACATTTTTTTCATGATTTTTTAGAATTTCAACCATTTTGGCTAGTAATGTAGTTTTTCCAACTCCTGGAATTCCTACCATTACTATTTTTTTATTTTCTGCCAAGTAAAGCACCCAAACGCGGCATAACAACTTCAACTTGTTCTCTAACTAACTGTGTGTAATAGTTGATGAGAATATCTACCATAAGTAAAATTCCAATTCCAGAACCAAAGACTCCAAGTACATCAGATACACCTGCTAAGAGACCCAATATCGCAGAACCAATAATAGTAACAGATGGAATGTATTTGTTTAACAATGCTTCAACTGGTGCATTTGATCTTCTAAATCCAGGAATTTGTACATCTGCATCAAGTAAGTTTTGAGCTGCAGTCTTTGGAGACAAACCACCAAGTTCAACCCATAACCTACCAAATACAATTACAATTCCAATCATAAATAGAATATATCCTACTGCACGCATTGGATCCAAAGCTGCAACATCTAAACCTCTTGGAGGAGTAATGTAGTAAATGATACCGCCCACAGGAGTGTTTGGACTGGTAGGATCAAATTGCGCTACAAAATTCATAAAGAAATTATTGTTACGCGGATTCATGTTTGCCCATAACATTTGGAAAATGAAAACAGCGTTTGCAGTAAGTGCTGAAGCCAAAATAACTGGGATGTTTGAAACATACATCAATTTGATAGGATAAACAGCAGCAAAGCCTCTGTATTTTGTAGAAACAATTGGAATTTCAATTTTGATGCCTTGAGTAAATACAAGAACTAGTAATATTCCAGCAGTAAGAAATAATCCAAAGATACTGGGTAATTGATTCGAACGGAAGAAAATATTTGTAATATCTCCACCGCCAGTTAGAGATTGTATAATGTATGGAATAATACCAATCATTCCTCCATCTCCTGCAGGTAATGGACTGAACATACTCCAAAGAATTTGTTGTGCAACACCTGCCATAATGAACAAACTAATTCCACTACCTAGTCCCCAACCTTTCTGAATCATTTCATCTAAGAACATGATAATGACAGAGGCTGCCATTAACTGGCCAATCAGAACGTACAGGACATATGGTTCTGTAACACCAGGACCATAAACTGCTGAAGCATATACAATAGATTCAGCGACAATTACAATGTAGGTTACAAGTTTAGTAGCAGTTTGAAAGATTCCTCTCTCTTCTGGTTTTTTGAAATCAAATTTTAGAATATCAGAGCCTCTCAATAATTGCATCAAAAGTCCAGCTGTAACAATCGGTCCTATACCTAATTCAACCAAAGTACCCTGTTGTGATGCAAAAATAACTCTAGCAAATGCTAGGAAATCAAATTGAGGTGCAGTTGCTCCAAATAGAGGAGTTTGACCCATTATCATATAGATAAGTAATGCAATTCCACACCAAAGTAATCTAACCTGAAGTGAAATTTTCTTTTTAGGTTTTGGAACTTGTGGTAAGTATGGTTCTGCTTTAAAAACTACTTTTCGAATAATACTGGTTAAGCTACCTTCAGCCATTCTTAGGTAACACTTCTCCCCCAACAGCTTTCAGTTTTACTTCAGCTGATGCAGTAAATTGTTCAACTTTGACGGAATATGCATTTGTTATTTTTCCACCGCCAAGGAGTTTTTTGATTCCTGCATTTACAAGATCAACAATTTTTTTGCCGCCTTCTTCTTTACCGAATTTTACGAACAGGTCATCTAAATCTCTAAGACTTGCCCAATTCTTTATAATATTTGGCTGAGGGGTTTTAGGAATATCATGTCCATAGTGATCTGGATCTTCTTTTATCATAGTACTTCTATGATGTTTCTTCATACCAGTAACTCCAAGACCACCTTTGTGACCACTTGCACGGTGTTGACCTACTTGTCCCCATCCCATGTGTCGTCCACCTCTAAGTCGTCTTGTTTTTCGTAATCTAGTTGCCATGTTAAATCATTCTCCTTACAATAGTATCAAGTTCTTTATTTTGTCCAAGAACACCTTTCTGTCCATAAAGTTTCTTTGTACTTCTTTTGAATCCATGTACTGGAGGTGCTAAAGCAAACCAAGGTTTTAGTGGTTTTAATTTTGACAAAGTTGCTTTACCTTCAGCCAAAGCTGCTCCCAATTCTGCAGTACTTGCAAATCCAAGTTCTTTTAAATCATCAGCAGTTATTTTTTGATAACCACCTTTTCTTGCTTTCTTATCTAGCAATTCAGTTGCCAATGATGCATCAATTTCAGTCCATGTTACATAGTGCTGTACTTTTCTCAACATTCCCAAAGTGTTATCTTTGGCAGGTAGAATAGTTGCACGGTATTTTTTATCTAATTTTAACAAAGTCATGGTGGTTGTTGCCCAATATGGACAATCTGCTTGGCCTTTTATTCTAACAACGAGATATGCGTTAACCATAATTTATCAACCCTGACTAAATGTCTGTCTAAGACAATCCAATACTGCTTTTGAAGTGGAATTCATAGTAGGAGTAGAACCTTTTGCCGTAGTCCATGCATCTTTAAGACCTGCCAATTCCAATAATCGTTTAATTTTACCGCCTGCTACAAGACCCAATCCACGGGGTGCAGGAATGATTTCAATTGTAACACTGCCACCTTTCCCCTTAACTTTGAATGGTACAGAATGTTTTTGATCACATCTGCATTCCCAACTGCCACATCCCATTTTAACAGGGCTGACATTAAGAAAAGCTTGACTGGTTGCTTTCTCAATAGCAATTCTCATTTGTTTTGATT
>JABMOR010000122.1 GCA_013203245.1 Candidatus Nitrosopumilus sp. | reverse complement strand
GGGCTGCCCTCTGCATGAGACCCTGGTTCAGGATGCGACAAGGTATGCCAAAAAAGTTCCAGGGGTAAACAATGTAAAAATTGACATTGTGTGGGAGCCTGCATGGTCAATGGATAAAATGACTGAGGAGGGAAAAATGAAGATTAAAAACATGGGTGCTGCAATGAACACGCCAGCGCCAATCAACTATGAACTTGCATTACCTCAAGGAGTTGGAAAACTGGTCCGACAGGATGACGGCTCTATGGTTCTGGCAAACGAACACGAGCAAGGATTTATGGTCAATCAGGCAATTGTAGACTTTTGGAAGTCCTGCAACGGGGAACGCAAGGTAACAGAACTGGTTGAAGTGTTTGCCCAGCAGACAGGATTGCAAAGAAAGCAAGTTGAAAAAGAAGTCATGCAGTTACTACAACAATTGCGTGAAGGCGGATTAATCGCAATTGCAGGACAGCCGGACACGCCGAATGTCGAGTTTAAAAAACAATCCTAAAAAATATAGTTTGAATTCGCACCGTCAAAGTTTATTGTAACACCTGACAGATATTTTATATTATTTTGGATAATTGCTTTTACAAAATTTCCAATTTCTTCTGGTTCACCTAGTCTTTTCATAGGCAATGTTTTCTCAAATTTTTTAATATTTTTAATTAATTCTCGAGTTCTATCTGTGTTGATTGGTCCGGGTGCAATGTTAACACAACTGATATTTTTTTCAGCATATTCTTTGCTTAACACTTTAAAAACTTCGGCAAATGCTGCACGATATGCTGATGATATTATTAATTTTGCATTTGGCTCTTTAATTACATTGGAACTTATCAAAAAGATATACCCTCCATTACTAATTTTGATATTTTGTAGTATGGTGACAAATCCTAGAAATAATTGATTGTGATATAGATTCCAGTCCTCTTCTGTAATGGTTAAGAATGGTTTTGGAGCAGGACCTCCTGTGTTTAAAACTAGAATGTCTGTCTGGGTATTTTTTTCTAAAAAGGTTCTTACACTGTCCAAATTTGACGTATCAATGTCATTTTTTGATGTTGCAAAAACGTCAATATCTATTGATTTGAGGGCGTCTGAAATGGCTTTGCCTATTCCCCTTGAACCCCCAAGAACAATTGCTCTAGTCATGTTATTTTTAAAATGATTCAAGATAATTAAATCTCTCGTAACTGTCTTTTCCCAGCAAATTATTTTTCTTTCTAGGCTCAATTTTTAAGAACTATGTCTTTAAACAAATTATTTCACTAAGTATTTTTAAAATTAATTATTAATTAAAAAAATTTGCCATGTCATTTTTTATCATTTAATTTGTTATTTTATGATTAAATGGTACATTATACTATATTTCAAAATCAACTGTTAAATTTTTCAAATTATTTTTTGTATGCCTTGGAGCGATGTTTTGCTTTAACTAGCTGCAAAATCATCTTGTCATTTACAATGTTGACTATTCCTCGATAAATACCGACTCTAAATTTGTAATAAGGCGAATTTATCATTTTGTCAAGTTGTTGATATGGATCATTTTGTGCAATCTCTTCTATCCTTAATATGATTCTCTTAGCGATATCATTCGGTAACTTTGCAAGATCTCTTTCAGCTTTTACAGTAAAGATTACACTCCAAGTCATAGACCATATTTTGCTTTCATTTGTTCCAAAGTCTTGAACTTGCCTTTTTTGATATTCTTGATGGATTGTTCAATTTCTAAAATATCTTTATCCGTAAGTAATTCTGCATCTTCATCAGCTTGAGATTTTAAAATTCGATTTATCATTGCCTCAAAAGATTCACTAGGGTAATTTTTCAAAGCATTCCATATTTCCTTTGAGTTTTTAGAAACTTGAATGGATGTCATTGATTCCATAGTTAACTATAGTATACTATGGCATATAAACATCATGTGAATAATTAAATTAAATTCATAATTTGCCTAGTCATCATATTATTTATTTAGATTGTGACATACACTTCCAAATAGGAAAATTTGTAGGGGGCTCAGGGGATAAAACTAGTACTAACATCAACTCAAAATAATCCGTATACTAGGCGCTAATATAGTACCACTTTGTATTTTGCTCAAGACCAACTAGTCCATAAATTATACTCATCATGGAATCCTTTGGATGATTAAACTCTTTTTTGGCATTTACTCTAGGATCGAGGCCTTTCTTGTTTAGATCCTTTCGTGTAACAGAGCAAAGTTCTGATATCAACCAGTCAGTCTCATATTCCTTCTCAGCAGAAAAAGGAATTAAAAATTTAGATCTAGGATGTTCTCCATTTGGATGCTGACTTGATGTTCCAATTAGATCAATGAATTTTTGTATAGATGATGTCTTGTCAATTGATATTCTGCCTGTTTCTTCTCCATGCTCATCTACACTATTCTGGTGAATCTGCATTGGCTTGCTTTCATTACTGATACTACGACATCCATAGAAATTTTCGCTTCCAACTCCAGGGAACAACTTGCCAGAAATTCTATTAGCTCCCCCGTCCTGAATTGTCTTAACTTGTATTGCGCCATACCCCAAGTCTCCTACTCCAATATCACACTTACTGGCTCTGAACAATTCATTGATGTACTCTGCTTGATCTAACTGATTCTCAGATGGCCGCTTGTCAATGTACGCAAGATGAATCCTGTCATACTTTTTCCAGTGAATTAAAATGGAAATTACCGTATTTGATGGATTTCCAGAACCAAAATCAACTCCCATAGAAACAGTAATGGAATCCTGCATCGCATCTTTCCACATTGCAATCTCAAATGAATTCATCAGTCCAAGATATCTATAAGGATTCATGCAAGAGAGCACCATCTCTGGCGTGATTGGTCGTCTCTCTGATTTGTAAAATTCACCATTCACATGTGATGTAATAAAAGATTTTGAATTGTTCTTTTTTTGATATTCTATAGAGTAAAATGGAGACGAATGATATTTGTTTATAGAATCATTAATGGTCAGTGAGTTTCTTGCAAATATTGTCTGCGGAATATGATATCCGTGGTACATTGTATTTTCAGGCTTTTGTGGAACCCATCTACCCTTAAGCACATCTTTTAGATAGTTACCCTCAACCAATCCATTGCCGTCATATTGTAACAGGTTTCGCCAATTGGGATTCTCATAAACCCATTCACGCTGATCAGAGTTGTTCCACAATTTTTCATATGGAGAGCCAAACTCCCCTCCCAATCCAAGAATTGATAACTTGCCTTTTGTTGCCATCATTGTCTGCCTTACTTTTTCTACATGGGCAAGGTCCTGATATTGCGCCTCATCTAGAATGCAGTGGTTTAGTGACTTTCCCTCTACGTGAATGTATTGATTGTTATCAGTCATACAGTATATTGTACTGCCATTTTTTAGTGAGATTTCCCCAATATTTCCAAGTTTGTTGCGCGGAAATTGAGATAGAATAGGATTTTGGCTAAACGTACCAATCTGAAGTTTCTGCTTTGAGAATCCAGTCAAATTAGACTGGTTAAATGTAACATATCCAACCTGGATTCCAGGTGTGGATGTTGCCTCACATGCAAGAATATCTGAGATGTATGTGGATTTGAAAATCTGTCTGCCACCAACTATAATCTTTGAATGATAGTTATCCAGGTAGATGTCCCTCCAAAAAGGTGCAAGAAGAAACGTCCTTGCCCTTCCCTCAACTATGGGTCTGGCTTTTTCTATCCATTCTAGAGGATTGGATGGCAATATGGGAAGAGATGATGATTTTGTCCGATTTTTCTTTATCTTATTAATTGCATCATTTGCAATTTTCCTATGCCCTGCTTTCCAATGATTAGGCAGTACCATTTTCGATTAGATACTCCTTGATTTCATTGGACAGTATTATATCTGCAGTAGGGGTTGTTGTGAGGTTTGTCTTTTTTAGAATTAGGTCTGAAATTTTTTCAGCAAACAAAATACTTGTCTTGTAGATATTGTTCTCAAGATATGGTATTCCTTTATTTTGTTCAATGTCATGTTTGATTTGTTTTTCTAGGATTGCCTGTAGTTTGTAAAGTTTTGATAATTGATTGTCTAATGCAACATTGGCATTTGAAATTGTGATTTTTGATCTTTTGATAAAGTTAGGATGTTCTGTAGACATGATTTCATTATACCAAATTTTATAATATTTTTTTACAGTATTGACATTAACCCCAGTTTCTCGAGCTGTAAGGGATACGGTCAACATTTTTTCAAAGCATGGCCGTAACTTTCTTTCAATCTGTAACTGCTTTGCCTTGCTTGGCCTACCCCTACTCAACCAAATCTCCCCCGGGATATTTTTTGTAAATATATTTTCAGATGAAAGTTATTCATAAATTAAAAAACAACAACAAGCTAGAAATGTATTTAATTTAAAAAAATTAAATGCAAATATACTTGAATGACCAATAGTATTAGACAAAACTTTAGGGGTTAACCCCTAAAAAATAAAACATGGTAAAAATAATTTTTAGTTATTTTAGACTATTTTAGGAACATCAAATCTCCAAGAATTGATTTAGATAAATTAAAAGTTTTCTTTTAAAATGTTAGTTATGTTAAAATCTCACCTAACAAATAACAAACATGTATTTTTTAAAATTTTATTACTTTTTAACTATTAAATTTCTTTGTCAGAAATAAACTGGTTTTCCAAAGATCTTTTCTTATAACTATTACTTTCTCTTACTACTGATCTTTCCTGCCTGCTGGTTATATACAATTTTGAGATTTCTCAATCATGCAAAAACTCTTAGGATTATTCTTGGTTGCAGTATTGATTTCAGGAGTATTCTCTTCTAGTTCGGCATTTGCACAAATACCGACAACTGTAGATGATTTCTATTCAGTCAATGAGGATTCACTCCTAACTGTTAATCCTAATGGAGTTTTCTTTAATGATATCAATCTTGTAGATGATTTCTTTGCAATTATACAAACCAGCACTGGCTTTGGAACACTCACTCTAAACCAAAATGGAACTTTTACTTATCAACCAAACCAAAACTTTGATTCAACTGATTCATTCACTTATGTTGCAACTAATGGAACTCATAACAGTAATGAGGCTACAGTTACCCTCTCTGTTAATTCCATTAATGATGCACCTGTTGCACAAGATGATCTAGCTGAAACCCAACAAAACGTCCTAATTCGTATTGATGTTCTTGAAAATGACTCTGATGTAGAAGACGATTCATTGAACATCATTTTAGAACTAAACCCTTCAATAACAATGGGTAATGCTACACTAGATGGCTCTGATGTATTATTTACTCCACAAACAAACTTTGTAGGAGAAACAAGTTTTTCCTATAGGGCATCAGATGGTAATAAAACAAGTAATTTAGCCAACGTTACTGTTACAGTCAACCCAATAAATGATGTACTGGTAGCAGTTGATGACTTTACAACTACACCAGAAAATACTCCAGTCATAATTTCAATACTAAACAATGACATTGATAATGACTCTCTTACAGTTAATTTTGTAACACAAGGAATTAACGGAACTGTGACAACAAACGGCACCACTATAACTTACACTCCTGAGACAAGCTTCAACGGAACTGACCATTTCACTTATGTCATAACCGATGGTGAGAAATTAAGTAATTCAGCTAATGTTACTGTAACTGTAGAACCAAACGATGATACTATTATTGATCAACTCTTAGCACAAATTCAATCACTATTAGATAAAATCTTAAACTTGGAAGATAAAATTACTCTACTTACAGAAGAAAATATTGCACTTGTTTTGAGAAATAGTGAACTTGAAGATATTATTGCTAATGGAACTTCAAGTAATGATGATAACGATGATGATGATAACAATCCTGATAAAGTAATTGTATGTCACAAAGACAAGAAATCTATCTCAATCTCAGAAAATGCACTACCTGCACACCTCAAACATGGAGATGTAATTGGTGAATGCGATACTGGTGATGATTCTAATACCTCTTCTAAAAAATTAGTAGAAAATCAGATTAAAGAATTGAAAAACGACTTTAAAATTCAAGAAAAAACTCTAAAAAATGAATTCAAATCACAGGAAAAAGAACTCAAAAATCAATTAAAAGATCTAAAGAAAGACAAGAAATCCAAAGATCATGAAGATCATAACGATGAAGATTAGTCTAATGACTCAGGCCTAAATTTTGATTTAATTAGAATATTTTTACCACTTAGATTTCTTTGATTTCTGTAATTGTACCCAATACTGAATTCATCTTGATAATTGCCTTTTTCTCATCCCATCCTAGTGCAACATACCAATCACCTGCATCATCATGATACTTTGTCTCTAGTGTTTTGATATCATCCGGTTTGACATCATATTTTTTGGCAATACCTGAAATTGCAAGTGCTATTGCATCTTTTTCCTTCTCTAGGCGTCTTTTCATCAATCCTATTCCTGGACTCATGTTTTTCTCACATTGTTTCATCTAATATAGTTAATTCATAAAATTACCTTCAGTGTTGAATTTTTCTAATTGATATCATTACATTATTTCAAATAGTCCTATGATATCCTAGAAATAAAATGAAACTAATTACAAGACTTTCAAATTCCACAATTGCAAAATCAAGTACTCTAGTTTCTCTAGTTTCAATTTTAGCAGTCATTGGTCCAATTGTAATTGTTTCAGCAGGATTTTGGGATGCTATTTCTCATCTTCAAAAAAGTCCAGAATTTTTCTGGAGTCCTTCACACATTGTAGTGTACTTTGGAGTTTCTATGACCAGTTGTGCTGCAATTATGGGAATCATGTTAATAATTAGAAAATCAGTTCACGGTTCTCTTAAAACTGGAATTAAACTAGTCATTGTAGGGGCTGTATTACAAATTGTTTCAGGTTTTGGTGATTCATTGTCTCATGATGTATTTGGTATTGATGGACTAATTTCATGGTCACACCAACCTTTAGAATTGGGACTGATACTTGCATCATTGGGCGCAGTTTTGATATTGAAAAACAGAGAGCACACTAAACTTGGATTATTTTTACCGCTCTCAATTGTAGCATTTTTGTTTTTTACAACTTGGCTGATTTTTAATCTAGTGTTGTATTTTGGACATACAATTCAATGTATACAAATCTATGAGATATTTTCTTCTGGTTGCTCTATATTATAATTTTTTATTTTTATATATGATACAATCATCATTACTAAAGCACCGACAACAACCATTATTCCTGACGGGAGCATTTTCTGAGAGTTTGTATTCCCAAATTCTACTTGTATATCGACTGGATTATCTGCAACATTTGTAATCTTTACTGTATGCTCACCGTTTTCATTAAAATAAAAATATCCTACTGACATTTTTGTCTGAATCATTTGTTCTTCAATTACATTCTCTTTTGTATCTAATATCTGAACAAAAACCTCCTCTCCTGAAAATTCAGGCATGTATAATTCGTAATATCCAATACCTGAATCAAAAAATTCTGATTTTACTTCAAAAGAATTTGATTGTTTCAATAGAATTGAATCATATTTTTTTTCAGTTTCATCAAAAATTAATACTGTCCATATTATTCCTATAATTACTAATATCAATCCAATTTTCAATGGTGATATTTTCATTTCATCATGCTGAGAAATTATTTACTTAATAAAATAATCTAAAGGGCTCGGAGGGCTTCGATCCCTCGACCTAGCGGTTCGAAGCCGCTCGCACTATCCAGACTGTGCAACGAGTCCAAACAAGTAAGATTTTAACGGGTCTAAATATCTGTCTAGATACTTTGAAAGTCTCAAAAAAAGTGATTGGAGTTGAATATGCAATTAGAGATATTGTTCTTGCTGCTAGAAAAGTCGAACAAACAGGAATGCAAGTTGATTATCTAAACATTGGAGATCCTGTCCAGTTTGGCTTTCAACCGCCTGATAATGTAAAACAAGCTTTGATTGATGCAATTAACAGAGGTGATAATTTCTATTCCTCATCTGAAGGTCTCTTAGAATTAAGGCAAGAGATTGCTAAAAAAGAAAATGCCAAAGGACTTTCAATAGATGCTGATGATATTCTAATTACAAACGGTGTTTCTGAAGGCCTTGACATGGTTATCTCCTCAATAGTAGAAGAAGGTGACGAGGTACTACTCCCAGGTCCATACTATCCTCCATATGCCTCGTATGTCCGATTACACGGAGGAGTTCCTATAGAGTTTGCAGTAGACCTGAATAATTCTACACCGAACATTGATGATATAAAATCCAAAATCACACCAAAGACTATCGCTATCTGTTTAATTAGTCCAAACAATCCTACCGGTGTCGTGTTTAATGAAAAGGCACTCAAAGAACTAGTAGATCTTGCAAATCAACATAATCTCTACATTATTTGTGATGAGATTTATGATCAAATAGTATTTGATGATAAATTCGTTGGAATTGGAAAAGTAACTGGTGATTCACCTGTAATTGTTCTAAACGGATTCTCCAAAGTCCATCTAATGTCTGGCTGGAGAATTGGATACATTGCATTTAATCAATCACCACAACTCAAAGAGTTGCGTGAACATTTACCAAAACTAGCAAGAGTTAGAATTGCAACTAGTCTTCCTGTACAATATGCAGCTTTGGAATCCCTCCGTGGACCGCAAGATTACATTGGTAAATTTGTTTCAGAAATTAAAAAACACAGGGACTTGGTAGTTAAACGGTTAAATGAAATGCCTGGATTGTCATGTCCAAATCCAAAGGGTGCATTTTACGCATTTCCAAAAATTGAAGACAATAGATTTGGCACAGATAAAGAATTTGTAACAAAACTGTTAGAACAAAAAGGTGTACTAACAGTTCACGGCTCTGGATTTGGTGAGCAATATGGAAGCGGACATTTCAGATTGGTGTATCTGCCAAGTTTACAAGTATTGGATTCAGCAATGAACAAAATTGAAGAGTTTGTCAGTAATTCCAAACTGTAAATTTCTCAGGAATTATCTCAATAATACAATCAGTATCATCTAACAGTTCTTTTGCTGATTTATTCTCTAGTGTTTTGAAATATCGTAAAAGAATTTTCTTTGCAATTGTTTTAACTTTGGAATTCTCTAAGATGAGATTGGAATTTCCTTGCACTAGTACGCCGTAAATATTTGGCGCATTAATTCCAACATCTACACAGCATGATACTTTATTATTTTTCATTACATTTTTTGCCTTTTGCGTTTTAGTGTTTGTTCCAATGTAGAATTTTTTTCCACTATACCTGTACCAAACAGGCGCAATATGGGGAGTTTTATTTTTACCAATTGTTGCTAATCGTAATATCTTCTGTTCTTTTAGAAATTCATCTCTTTTGTTCATGTTTTCTAAATCCTAACGCTATCATAAAAATCCCAAAGCCTAACATTGCAGCAGATACTTTTTCATTTGTAAATTCGCCATTCAACAAAAACTCTTCAACAAATTCTATTCCCCATATCAATAACTGCTGAATGAGAACTATTCCTCCCATCACACAAAAAAGTACACCGATTGCAGTAAACCAGTTTCTGCCCCGTCTATAATACTCGTGACTCATGATTAATGAAAATGAGATTAGATAATCTTGATACCTGGATTCTTTATCTTGTTTCTAATCATTGCATTTAGCAACAATGGAGTAGACATTTCTGCAAGATATGACAATTCAATTGGTCCCAAGTAAATTGCTCTTAATCCTTTAATTTCACCAATCAAACCATTTACTACTTGCACTGAATCATTATCATCTCCACAAACAAAGATGTCATAATCTAATTCTAGTGTGGGATTGACTAGTTTTTTCTCAGAAATCACATGAAATGCTGAAACAAGTTTTAATTTATCTTTCATATGATTTAAAACAAGTTTGTATGAAAACGGTTTGTTTTCTTTGATTGAAATGCACTCAAATCCTACATCTGTTTTTGTCATTGGAACAATTGGAGATACAACAACACAACTGTCTTTGATTTCTGATAATATTCCAGAACATACAGAATCAATATTCTCATATGGGATTGATAAAATCAAAACATCGCTTTCTTTTGCAACTGAAACATTATCGTTTCCGGTAATTGTTCCTTTAATTTCTCCAAATGCTTCTTTTGCAAGATTAGTATATTCTACAGCTGATTCAGATGCTCTTGCAGCGTCTCTTGAACCAATAATAACATCATTGTTTTGGGACCATCTTAGAGCAAAACCTTTGCCCATTCCGCCGGTTCCACCAATAATTCCAATTTTCATGATATCTGGCGGACAATCTTATTATTATCTCTATTTGAAAATCGATCAAATTGGGACAGATTATCTTCCTCAGACATGGACAGGCAAAAAATAACACTGAAAGAATTCTAGCTGGACGAACAGAAGGAGTACCATTAACTGAAATTGGAATTAAGCAAGCAGAACATACTGCTGAATTACTTGAGCACATGAATGTCTCAGCAATTTATTCTAGTCCTATTCAAAGAGCAAAACACACTGCAGAAATTGTTGGTAAACATAATTCAATTGATGTTACAATTGATGAGCGATTAATTGAATTAGATATGGGAAAATTTACTGGAATGCCATATGATGAAATTTTTACCAGTCATGGTAATGTCTTTATGAAATTCTATAATGGTGAACTAGAAATTGCTCACAATGGAGTAGAAACTTTTGATCAAGTCAAAAAAAGAGTTTTAGGAATTGTAAATCATGTCACTGAAAAGCATCCTGATGAAAATGTGGTTCTTGTAACCCATATGGATCCAATCAAAGCTATGCTTTCAACAATAGTGGATTTATCTCCTACCAATCTCTTTGAGTTAATCATTGCAAATGCATCCCTTAACATCTTTAGAGAAAAAGAACAAAAATTCTCACTTTCCGGACTTAATGTAATGCATCCATCTCGATTCGATCAGAATTGGTAGCTAGTAATCTTGAAAACCCTTAAATAGAAATTATAGGTCACGTCATTCAATTGCTATGGAGAAATTAGTTGGGTTATTCTTAGTATTGGCAGTTTTGATGATAATTCCAGCTGTAGACTTGGCATTTGCTGCAGGTGATGAACCTGGAGAATATCTTGATCGTAGAGTGATTATTTGGAATTTATTTTATAGATTAATGACAGTAGCGTTTACTGTTGGTGCAGTAGTATCTGGAACAATGATTTGGCAATGCTGGAGATTCAGAGAATCTCATCCACAAGCAAAACCAACTCCATATGAGGGAACTGACTGGTAATAATGTCAGGACATTCTAACTGGCCTGAATGGATTTACATCGGTGTTGTGGTAGCTCTAATGGTTTGGGTAGGTGCTGAAGCATGGGAAGCAGAAAGACTTGTTGAACATGTACCAGAAGGCGCTGAAACAATTGTAGTAACTGGTCAACAATGGTTCTGGACTTTTGAACATGAAGATGGCACAAAAGAAATTGGTGAACTACATGTTGAAGTTGGCAAGGCTTACAAATTTGAGATAGTATCAAAAGATGTTAATCATTCTTTTAACATTCATGATTATGTTGTTTTGATGGATGCAATTCCTGGTAGAGTAAACACTGTATGGTTTGCACCAACAGAAGTTGGTCAACATGATATTCAATGCAGAGAATATTGTGGATTGATTCACTATAACATGCGTGGAACATTATATGTGGAGGCGCCATCATCTTGACAACGCTTTTATCACAACTTTCAATTGTTTTCAATGAGGAGATTATCTAATGGTTCTAGAATTACAAAAGCCACGTCCAATTTGGCAAATAATGTTTTCAACGCATCATACTGATGTTGGTTTACTCTATCTAATTACATCACTAGCATTCTTGTTCTTAGGTGGTTCACTAGCTCTTGCAATTAGAGCAGAGTTGTTCTTACCTGGTGCACAAATTATTGGTGATGCAATGACCTTTAACAGAATTTTTACAGTTCACGGTACAACGTTAATTTTCTTATTTATCTTGCCTTTTGCATCTTCAGTTGGTAACTACTTTGTTCCAATTATGATCAGATACAAAGACATGGCATATCCAAAACTTAATGCAATTGCATTTTGGATGATTCCACCTGCTGGAGCACTAATTTGGTTAGGCTTTGCAGATTTCACTTGGTATGCAACACCACCATATTCTATAATTAGTGCACCTGGTCCTGCAGCAGACATGTGGATATTTGGATTAAAGATTTTAGGTATTTCATCTGTATTAGGTGCAATTAACTTTATCGTTACAATTCTGAAATGTAAACATCCTGACATGTCAATTGGCCAAGTCCCATTGTTAGCATGGTCTTTCTTATCATCATCATTGATCATTCTTGTTGCAATTCCAACATTTGCAGCAGCACTTTTGATGTTGTTGACTGACAGACTTGGTGTAAGTGGATTTTTCAATCCTGCAATGGGTGGAGATCCAATCGCATATGCACATTTGTTTTGGTTTACGTTCCATCCTGAGGTGTATGTGTTGGTAATTCCTGCAATTGGTATGATGTATGAAATTATTCCAAGATTCTCAAGAAAACCAATTTACAGCTACAATTCTGGTGTCTTTGCATTTGTTTTGTTATCTATTGTCGGTTTCTCATCCTGGGCACACCACATGTACGCAACCGGAATGTCATTTACTGAAAAAACCGTATTCATGGTAGGAACCCTTGCAGCAGTCCCAGCATCAGCAATGCACGTATTCAACTTTATAGCAACCATGTGGAATGGTAGAATCAAATTCTCAACCCCAATGATGTGGGCAGTTGGTGGAATTGCATTGTTCTTCTCTGCAGGTGCAGGTGGTGTTGCAAATGCTGCTATGCCATTAGACTTTACGACACACGACACATACTGGGTAGTAGGTCACTTCCATCTCTTTGTGATGGGTACAATTGCATTTGGTTCAATTGGATTCCTATACTACATGTTCCCATATGTAACTGGAAGAATGTATAATGAAAAAATGGGCAAAATTCATTTCGTAATGTCATTTGTTGGTACCGTTCTAGTATTCTTTACACAGCACGTACTTGGTTTGTATGGAATGCCAAGAAGAGTTTTCGATTATCCGCCAATCCCTGAATGGATTGCTATGAACCAAATTGCAACAGTAGGAGCAATGATTATTGGTGTCAGTATGGTAATCTTCTTAGCAAACATGATTTACAGTTCCGGAAAAGGAAAACTTGCAAATACCGAAGACCCATTTGGTGTCGGTGGGAAATACTATTATCCATTTGAGGCAAAGAACCCTCATCATGATTAGGAGATATATGAAATGAGTCACGATAATTCCCAAGTTTACAGAACAACCTCATCTAGAGTTGGAAAAATGATGATAATTATGCTAAGTATCTGCCTTGTTGGTGGAGTAATATTTTTTGGTATGTGGGATTATTGGATTTCACAACCACCACCAGTTGTAGCAATGATGGCAGGTGATTCAGGTACAGCAGGCCCAGCAGCACATACTGGTGCAACTATAATGTCATCTCTTTCATTTATTGAATCATCAGACTTTAGGACTTTGGCGTTTAATGCATTACCTGGAGAACCTGACAATAATCCAACAGTTAACATGAATGTTGGAGACAAAGTTGTCTTTGATGTAGTTAATAATGGAAGATCATTCCATGCATTTGGTGTAACTTCTGACGATGAAGGCTTTGGGGGAATTATTACTGGTAGTGAAGTTGCACTAGCATCAAATCCATTAAAACCAGGTGAAAGTGGAACTTCAGAATTTGTTGCAGGTGAAGAAGGAATTTATTATTACATTTGTACTGTTCCAGGTCATAGAGACCAAGGAATGGTTGGTAAAATCATTGTAGGTGATGTTGCAGCACCTGAACCAGTTGTTGCAGTACCTGAACCAGTTGTTGCAGTACCTGAACCAGTTGTTGCAGTACCTGAACCAGTTGTTGCAGTACCTGAACCAGTTGAATTTAATGGTGTAATTTCACTTCCAGAAGGATCTGGTGTGCCTGGATGTGATGAAACAAACTCTTGCTATATTCCATTTAATGTCTCAGTTTCAGCAGGTGAAGAGATTACTTGGTCAAATGATGACTCTGCAGCTCATACTGTAACAAGTGGAACCCCAGCAGATGGTTCAGACGGAAATTTTGATAGTGGCTTGTTTATGGCAGGAGGAACATTTTCTGTAACTCTTGATGAGTCTGGCGAATATTCTTACTATTGCATGGTTCATCCTTGGATGACTGGTAACATTACAGTAAATTAGATTCGAAAAATCTTGGCTATTCAATACCTCGCATTAGCAACAATGATAGTTCTGTATTCGCTAATGTTTATTGGTGGATATATTTCAGCTGCAGGACTTGGATTGACTTGCCCTGAATGGCCTTTGTGTCCTAATGGAATAATGCCTTCTGAAGAATATTTTCTTGAATGGACTCACAGAACAGTTGCGGCAACTACCGGCGTGCTAGTAATTGCAACTATGGTTGCAAGTCTAATTAATAAGAATTCTGACTTGAAAATCAAAATAACTAGTTCGCTTGCAACTGTATTGGTAATTACACAAATTACATTAGGTGCTTTGGTAATTGATACAAAACTTCATGCAGTATTAGTTGCAATTCACTTAGGAATTGGAATCTGGTTATTTGCTATGGTATTATTAACTGTATTGTTTGCATTTAGAATTGCAAAATT
>JABMOR010000121.1 GCA_013203245.1 Candidatus Nitrosopumilus sp. | reverse complement strand
GAATAACTTAACATATACCGATTCTACTTTTTGACACATGCATTGGAGAGAAACTCTTCCTGATTGGTACATCAAAAAATATGGTTATCAACCATGTGTTAACATTGGTACTGCAGGACACGTAGATCATGGAAAAACTACTCTAATCCAAGCTTTGTCTGGTTCGTGGACAAGTGTACATAGTCAAGAGCTTAAACGTGGAATTACAATTCGTGTTGGTTATTCTGATGCTGCATTTTACAAATGTAAAAAATGTGAAGAGCCTTTGGGATATTCTACAACTCCAAAATGTAACAATTGTGGAAAAGAAAGTGAATTATCTAGAGTTGTTAGTTTTGTAGATAGTCCTGGACACGAAAGTTTGATGGCTAACATGCTTTCAGGTTCTGCATTAATGGATGGTGCAATGCTTTTGGTTGCAGCAAATGAAAAAGTTCCCAAGCCACAAACAAAAGAACATCTTTTAGCATTACAAACTCTTGGAATTCAACAAATAGTTGTAGTTCAAAATAAAGTTGATTTACTTTCATATGAGGAAGTTCTTGCAAATTATCAAGACATTACGACATTTGTTAAAGGAAGCTATGCTGCAAAAGCACCTGTAATTCCAATTTCTGCACAATCTGGACTAAACATTGATGCATTAATTGGTGCAATTGAATCAACAATCAAAACACCGGAGAGAGATGAAAAAGCAGATACTGTTATGCATGTTTTACGTTCATTTGATGTAAACAAACCTGGAATAAAATTAAAAAATATCAAAGGAGGAGTTATTGGTGGAAGTCTTACCCAAGGTGTATTCAATATTGGTGATGAAATTGAGATTAAACCTGGAATTATGAATGAAAAGGCAAAGACATACGAGCCATTACTTACTGAAATTACTTCATTAGGAACTGCTGCAGGAATTGTTGAATCAGTAAAACCTGGTGGTTTAGTTGCTATTGGAACAAAATTAGATCCTTCCATGACTAGAAGTGATTCATTTATTGGATCTGTCATCGGTAAACCTGGTACACTTCCTGAAAATTCTACTTTGTTAAAACTAGAAGTATACTTGTTTGATTCTGCAGTAGGTATAACTGAAGATGTAAAGGTCCAACCAATTTCCACCGGAGAATTACTTCGACTTAACATTGGTACTGCTCCAGTATTAGGTACAGTCAAAAAAATAAAATCAAATAATGTTGAGATAGAACTAAGAAGACCTGCATGTATCTTTGAAGGTGGTACTGTTGCAATTAGTAGAAGAATTACTGAAAGATGGCGACTTATTGGTGCGGGAATAGTTGGTTGAAGTCATCTGTGACACAAGTTTTTTAATTCATTTAGCTACAAATAGAATCAAAAATTTAGATAATCTTGATGTGGAGATAGGCCAAATTACATTCGTTGTACCAGAAGTTGTAAAAAATGAATTACTTGAATTAGAAAAAAAACCTGAAAAAAAACAAGACATTCAATCAACTCTAAATTATATTAAAAATCTTAAAACAATACCAATACTTGGTTCATTTGCTGATAAAGAATTGATAGATTATGTTTCAAGAAATAGAGTAATTGTAGCTACAATGGATAGAGAGTTAAAGAAACAGATTAAGACACTTGGAAGTTCCATTTTATCCATACATAATGATAAGATTGTTCTTGAAAATTAGGAAACTTTATTTTAAAATTAATTATTCAAATAAACATGTCTAAATTTTCTATAACCAGTCCTGATTTTAAAGAAGGAGAAGAAATTCCAAAGAAATTTGGTTATAAATTTGAAAATAAAGAACCTGAATTAGATTTTGATAATATTCCAGAAGGTACTCAAATTCTTGCATTAATCATGGATGATCCAGATGCAATGGAGGCTGTTGGTAAAGTCTGGGTTCATTGGTTAGTATTTGGTTCAATTGGTATTTCTCCAAAATTTCCAAATGCAAATTTGAGAATAGAAGGTAAAAGTGATTTTGGTGAAATTGGATATGGCGGACCTGCACCACCTAATGGACGCCATACATACATTTTCAAGGCATATGCACTTGACACAATACTCGATCTGAAAGAAGGTTATTCTAAACAAGACTTGGAACAAGCCATGAATGATCATATTCTTGCTGAAGCGAAATTAACAGGAACTTTTACTTCATAATTCATTATATTTTTGAAATAGAATTATTTTTTCTAAAAAGAGTAATAAATACAGATTATTGATCAAAAGTATTGAATTCAAATTCTAGTTTAATTTCTATTGGAAATTTTGATTTAAAATTAAACCATCTTCTAATTATTGGAATTTTATCTTTGTCCTTTTCTGTCTCTTTTCTTCTTAGAGTACAACCTGCTGATTTTGGTTATGAATTAAATGAGTTTGATCCTTTTTTTAATTATAGGGCAACTCAATACATTGTTGATAATGGAATCCCAGCATATTTTGAATGGAATGATGATCTTAGTTGGTATCCAAGCGGTAGAGATGTATCTTCAAATTCTCAAATTATACTGCATCTCACAGCAGCTACAACTTATTGGATTTTTGGTGGAGATGTAGATCTTTATGACTTTACAATTTTATTCCCAGTAATCTTTTCTTCATTATCTGCAATCGTAATTTTTGCCTTAGTTAGAGTAATTGGTGGTACAACTGCTGGATTATTTTCAGCTATTTTATTTTCTGTTTCTATTCCATTATTAATTCGAAGTCCACTTGGATGGTTCAAATCTGAACCTTTAGGAATATTTTTTAGTCTTTTGTTCGTTTATTTGTTATTAAGTGGAATAAATTCAAAAAATAAAAAAATTGCATTTATCAAACTTGTGGGTTCAGGAGTTTTTACTATATTTTCTATTTCAGCTTGGGGAGGCAATCAGTTTTTCATTATTCCAATAGGGATTCTATTTTTGACTTTACCTTTTTTGAGAACAGATCATAAATTCCTAATGTGGGCTATTCCAGTTTACACAGTTACTGCAATTTTAATTTCTTTCATGTTTGAGCGAGTGAATATATCTGAATTGTGGGGAATTTCATTAATAGCTTCCACTCTATTTCTCGTGTCTTGTATTTTGATTCAGAACAAAAGTTCAAAAAATAAGCAAAGAAATGGTTTATTGTTTTTGATTGCACTTTTAGTTACTACTGCTATTATTTTCACAATTCCTTCTGATTCAGAATTTTTGCCAACTGCCAGTCATAGATATCTTAATGCAATAAATCCATTTTTAACTACAACAGATCCGTTAGTAGATTCAGTTTCTGAGCATGCAACAACAACATTAGCCCAATCGTTTCTATTCCATTCTGTTTTAATGATTTTTTCAGGCATTGGAATTTGGATAATAATTAAAAATGCTCAAACAAAAAATTCTAATTTTATAAATAATGACATGTTATCTTTTTCACTAATTTTAGGAATCTGTGGAGTTTATATCAGTTCAACATTTGTTAGATTGGAAGTTTTTGCTTCAATTGCTGTTATTGTTTTGGCATCTTTGGGTTTAACAGCATTAACAAAAGAATTCTTTAAAAATAAATCCCAATCTAAAAAACCAATCCATAAATTATTACAACTTCCATTTGTAACAGGAATAATTATTCTTCTATTAATCCCAATGATTTATCCTGCTGGTTCAGAACCTTCATCAATTATACATAATCCACCTACAATTTTGAATGGTGGCTCATCTTTTCCAATTGCAACAAATGATTGGTTGGATGCATTAGATTGGATGAAAAATAATACTCCTAAAGATGCTGTAATCGCGTCATGGTGGGATTACGGATATTGGATTCAAACAATGGGCGAAAGAGCAGCATTAGCAGATAATTCTACAGTTAGCACTTATACAATTCAAAATATAGCAAAAATGCTACTTAGCAATCCTGATACTGCTTGGAATACTCTTAATGAAATGCAGGCAGATTATGTATTAGTATTCGTAGCTGCTGAAAAAGTAAATGTGGAATCGGATACTTCACTTTATACTCTTAGAGGAGGAGGAGATGAGTCTAAAAAACAATGGTTTATGAAAATTGCCGGTTATGATACTTCAAAATATCTACATTCTGATGGGACTAGTGGAACTGATTATTTCTGGAATGAAACTTTACTTGGAAAAATGTTCCCTTTCTCTCTATTAGGTTATGTTAATCCTAATAATCTAAACCAACAATCACTAACTTTTGTTCCGGGATACATTGGTATCTATGAAAAAGATATCAAATTTACTTCTGATAGTGATGGACCTCTAAGACTAGTTTACACATCTTCTAGTTTTACTGAAGAAAAAATTGGACCAATGATTGGTGTTTTCATTTATGAAATAAACAAAGATTACCAACCTCTATCTTAAGAATATCTTTCTGCTAATCTATATCTCATGTATTTATCATCTGGTGAAAATTTAGCAGGATGTGCTGAATTTGTTTCTTCATTACACTTTGGACATTTTTCTTTTAATGTATAATGATAACATTTAGAACATTTCCTAAGCAAAAATCTCATTTTAGTTATCTCTTGTTTTCTTTGAATCTTCTCTAGTAAATTTGAATGTGCCCTTGTTCTTTTCTATGACCGTTTCAATTTCTTCAATAATTGGTTTTAGAAGTTTTTCAGCAGATTTGAAATCTTCTGAATTAATTGATAGTCTATATTTTGGTGCTCCCAGATAAGTAATATCAATTGTAGAGTCTTTTTTTATAATATCTAACAATGTTTTCTTAATTATTTCAACACCATTTGATTTATTATTTGTAATTTCCATGATTCATCTAATTTCTACTGAAGGAAGTTTAAT
>JABMOR010000120.1 GCA_013203245.1 Candidatus Nitrosopumilus sp. | reverse complement strand
TAAAAGATTGATTCATTACCCTTTTGGAGAACATGTAGTGTGAGAGATAATGGATGAGATGAATGAAAAATTGCTTGAAAATATTAAAAATTCTGTTTTTGAAACTGTTAAAGAGAAGAAAATTGGAGTTGCTTTTTCTGGCGGTGTTGATAGCACTTTAATTTCAAAAATTTGCTCAGACATGAATTACGATATTACACTGTTGACGATTGGGTTTCCTGAGTCACATGATATCTTGTTTGCAAAAGAAGTTAACGAACACCTGAAATATCCACACCATGTTCTAGAAATTGACTCGGATACCTTTTTTGACATTTCTTCAAAAATTAACCAAACAATAAAGACAGACAATTTATCCTGGAATGAGAATTGCATTGCGTTCTACTATGTTTCTAAACTTGCAAACAGCTTAGGCCTTGATACTGTGGTTACTGCAAACGGGGTGGATGAACTATTTTGCGGTTACAATGCCTATCGCGAAGCGTTTTCCGGAGGGGAATCTCAAATTAACAAAGTAATGCTTGCCAAATTGGATAACGAACTAAAAATGATGAAGGCTGTAAATTCAATCTCATCTAAATTTGGAGTGCGAATACTGCAGCCATTGCTCTCGCAGAAATTTATTGAATATGCAAAAACTGTTCCTATATCTGAAAAAATTCATGACTCTGAAGACTTGTATCGTAAGCACATTATACGAAAATTAGCTAGCGAGATTAATGTTCCAGAAATTTCTTGTACAAAACGAAAGAAGGCACTACAATATGGTTCTAAAATTCACAAAGCATTACTAAAAACTAGATAAATTTCTTAATTGTATTCTGAACTGTTTTTTCTACGTTTTTTATGATCATTGGTGATGCTCCAAGGTGTTTCTCTGGTGAAAATATAGATTCAATTTCCTTGTCGGTTAATTTTGAAGTAAATGCTTTATCGTTTTTGATTGCATCTATGTAGTACATTCCTTTGTCATTTGCCTCAAATGCTACTCTTTGAACATCTTTGTATGCTACAAATCTTGGTATGCCTTTTTTGATCAGTGCTTCTAAAACAAACTCTGCAAATATTTGCCCCTTTGTGATGTATAGATTGTCTACAATTCTTTTCTCATTTACCATCAAGTTTGAAATAATTCTAGTCATAGTTTCAAGCATTTCATCGACTAGAATTGAAACTGTTGGAAGAATAAATCGTTCATTTGCTGAATTTGAAAGATCTCGTTCATGCCATAATGGAATATTCTCAAATGCAACTGCAACTTGACTTCTCACTAGTTTGGATAATGATGATACTCGTTCACTCTTTATTGGATTTCTTTTTACAGGAACGGCACTACTTCCCATCTGTCCTTTCTTGAATTGCTCTGCAACTTCTCCAATTTCTGTTCTTTGCAAATTTCTAATCTCTATTGCAATTTTTTCCAAAGTTGCACCAATTAATGCCAATTCAAACACATATTCAGCATATCTTTCTCTAGGAACAACTTGTGTTGTAACTTCTGCTGGAAATAATTTTAATCGTTTTGCAGCTCTTTTTTGCACTTCAAGTGATTTTGCACCCATTAGTGAACCTGTACCTACAACACCCAATGTCTTACAAATCAAAATTCTTTTCTTTATCTCTTCAATTCGCTCTACATGTTTTGCCATCTCTGCAGCCCAATTTGCAAACTTTAATCCAAATGAAATGATACTTGCATGCTGACCATGTGTTCTACCAACTGCCGGAATCTTTGAATATTTTACTGCTTTTTTTGCAAGTATTGATGCCATTTCTGCAACTTTTGGTTCAATAATTTGCAATGCATCTCTCATTTGCATAGAATTACTGGTATCAACTAAATCATTACTTGTTAATCCATAGTGTATCCAAGGTTTGGCATTTTTGCTACATTTCTCACTTAGTGATTCTACAAGAGCTGCAGTGTCGTGATCGCTTTTTGCCTCTAACTGCTTGATTCTCTTTGCAGTAATTTTTCCAGACATTGCTGCTCTGTGAATTTCTTTACCTATACTTTTTGAAATCATTCCTATCTCACTTTGGGAAATGGCAGCAGCCCCCTCGATCTCTAATTGATAGTCTATTTTCTTTTGTTCACTGAAAATATCCATCATTTCTTTTGTGCCGTAGCGACCGTTATCGATAGGTAAAATTGCCAATGTTTCTGTTCGTTAGGCATCGAAAATAAATCTACTTATGAAATCTGATCTCTAACACGCTTACGTTCATTATTCTTAAAATATCAAAAACTGTGTATCCTGTGTGTAATTATTTTGCATACTCTAGTCTATATTCATAATTTTACAAAAAATACCAGTAACAAAATGCCAAATAATCAGATCTTAATACATTTAGGAATAATTAACTCGATAGATGATTTTGAATGTATTGAAGAATGTGATTGCTAATTAGATTCTAATCCTATTGTTTTATCTACGTGTCATTTTACGACCTAAAAATGCAACAATCCAACCAATTCCAATTAATGCAGTACCAAACAGAATATTCCACTCGTAATATTTTACATACTCTTCTTCAAATCTAGGATCTTCTAAAAATTGTTCTTGTGGAATGTCAGTAAGGAATAGTGCCCACAATGAAAATCCAACAAACAACACACCTAATGCAAAAAATGCAATCATGACGTATTTTGGAGCTCCACTAATCATACTCACAAATACGAATTCCCCTATATTGAGTGTACCATTAAATTCTAAACTAAAATTTATTCTAGTTTCTACTTACAGAAAATTAATTTACTCTGTCTCTTAATTGATGACAATCACAAAGACAATCTTTTTGACATTTCATTCTTTTACAGTCTGAGCATACATTTTTTTTCCAGTAGGGTGCTGTGTTCATGTTAGTATTTTTGAGTTACTTTGAAAGTTCCTTTTTTTACTTGAAGAAGAATTTTGATCAAGTACAATGACCAAATACCCATTAAGATATAATACAAAATACTCACCTCTGGTTCTTCTGAAATAACTTTTGGCTCTATCTCTGCAGAAATAACTTTTGGTTCTTCCTCTACTGGCATATCAAATGGTGGCATGTACACTAATCCGAGAAAAATAGGTATTGCTACTAGGATAATTATTGGTACTACCATGGTATTTTCTAATTGTATGGACTGTAATTAGTGTAGATTTTTGCTACTGAATGAAAATACATGTCTCTCATGTCATCTTCTACACAAACAGCCAATAAATTAACAATATCAGTAGATGTGATGATTCCAACTACCTTTTCATCATCAATTACTGGTAGTTTTCTAATTTTTCTTTCATGCATTAAATCTGCAGCCGTTCTTACTGTTTCATCTGAATTTATTGAAAATAGCGGTGATGACATTATTTGTTTGATAGGTGTAGTGATTTGATATGCATGAGCTGCAATTTTTATTGCAAAGTCTCTATCTGTAACAATTCCTATGGGTGTATTATCTTCCATAACTATGACTGCTCCAACTTTAGCATCTTCCATCATTTTTGCAGTCTCATTTACTGTTAATGACGCATCTACAGAAATTACTGATTTTGTCATTACATCTGAAATAGTCATCATTTTGGCATCTGTCATTTTACAAATTTACTCTATCTAATTCCTTATTTTATCGTCTTCCAGAATATCAAAGATGAAAATCATCTTAGGTAATCTGAATAGACTTTTAAATTAAAAATTGGTCCTTTCATGTCATGGTACTTCAAATAAAAAAAATTCTTGTTCCTTTAGACGGCTCTTCTAATTCTTTTAGAGGATTAGACGTTGCAATTCACATGGCACGAGAATCACATGGAACTATCACTGGACTTTATGTTGCAGGAATTGTCAAACCTAGAACTAATGACCCCATCACTCCATTAGAGAAAATTTTGCTGGATCATGCTAAAAAAATTATGAAAAAAGCCAAACTAATCGCAGCAAAAAAAGGAATTTTATTTTTTGATAGAGTGTCATACGGTGATGATGGAAAAATAATTGTTGAGGTTGCTGAAAAGCAAAATTTTGATCTGATTGTAATTGGTTCCAGAGGCATGGGTGCTGCAAAAGAACTTTTTTTGGGAAGTACATCAAACTATGTACTTCACAAATCCAAAAAGCCTGTATTGATAGTAAAATAATTTGGTCTCTACATAAAATACAACATATTTTATTTTTAATAGTAGTTTATCTGATTCAGCCTCATCTATTAGTCATTAAACATTATTACATACTGGCATTGATGTAAGATAATTTTGGGAGAAAAAGAATGAAAAGAACTGAACAATGTCAAAGATGTAAGGCCACTCTTTCAGGTGATCTTAACTATTGTCCTCAGTGTAATTGGAAAAAAAGCAGACATGTGATTCCTGATAGTGTAGAGGAAACAACAGATGTTGAAGAAACAATAGATATTGAAGAAACAGCAGATGTTGAAGAAATAACGGATGTTAAAGAAAAGTTAAAAAAAGAAAAGCCAAAAAAAGAAAAGTCAAAAAAAGAAAAGTTAAAAAAAGACAAGACAAAAATATTAAAACTTAAAAAAGAAAAATCTTACCAAACTAAAGCAAAAACAGTTTACATTTTACCTTTAATCTTTGGAATTTCCTTGATAGTTTTTGCAATACTATTTGGTTCATCTGTTTCATATTTGCTTATGACTGGTGTAATGAACAGTTTGGGTGGAATTGGTGGCGCTGGAATCCCGATGCCAATAGATCTTGGACCCATAGATGCAACAACCATGTCATATCTTGAGATAATTATTGGAATGAATTCATTTGGATTTCAGTACACTGCAAGTGAAATTCAGGAATTGACAAGCAGTTCAGCTGATGTAGTGATGACTGCTATGATGGATATTCTTTCTGCAACACTTTTGATTGCCCTCATTGAAATTGGACTAGGTCTACTCATTGTTTTTGCGAGCAGAAAAATGTACAAGCGAACTTTAATGCGCTAGAACCGGTTTGTATGAAATTATCTGGTACAAATTAAATAAAAATATTGAAGTAAAATTGAAATATTTTTCTATATCTAACTTCTAGTTCTTTTCTTAACAGCTGCAACTTTCTTTGATGATCGAGATTCTTTTGTCTTTGCACTTGCTTTACTTACTTTACCTTCAGTTTTCATACTTTTTCCACTTCTTCTAGCTGCTCGAGAAGCTTTTGCTCTTAATGCTTGCTCTTCTTTTTGTTTTTCCTTTTCCTTTTCTGTTAATTGTTTTCTTACCACAAATAATGAACCAATTTAATCATAAATAAATTAGATGATCGATCTCATTTTTGATTTTTCTTTACCAAAACTATCTTTCTATAATTCCAGTATCTTGTAAAACCCACTCTAAAGCTTTGAAATAACCTTGTTTGAAATTTTTTTCCTCAATTGCCCAATCTGGATTTGCTCTTAATTCAGCAAGTAATTGATTTGCTTTTTGAGTGATTGTTGCTTTATCTAACATGTTTTTTAGTAATTTCTATTTAATTTAAAATTATTTTTACAATTCTTCTGATGATTTAAATTGGATTGAAAGGAATTTTTACCGATACATGTCTTCTGCTGCCCCAAGAAAAATTGGAGAAAATCAATATCAAATTGATGCTGATCCTAATCTTGGAATGAGGGTTCCTGTGAGGATTTATGCTGATGAACCATTAATGCAAAAAATGTTATCTGGTAGAACCATTATGCAGGCACAAAATGTCGCTTCTATTCCTGGTATAGTGGGACATAGTGTTGTATTGCCAGATGGACATGAGGGTTATGGTTTTCCTGTTGGTGGAGTTGCAGCTATGGATGCTGAAGAAGGAATGATTAGTCCAGGTGGTGTAGGTTATGATATTAATTGCGGAGTGAGATTACTTCGTTCAAATTTAACAGAAGATATAGTTCGTTCAAAACTAAAAGAACTAGTTACAGATCTTTTTAGTTCTATTCCTTCTGGTGTGGGTTCTAAAGGAGCAATCAAACTTAGTCCTTCCGAACTTGATGAAGTTTTAGTAAGGGGTGTTAATTGGGCAATTGATCATGGTTATGGTTCATCAGATGATGCAGATGTTTGTGAAGAAAATGGCCAAATTCAAAATGCAGATCCTGATAAAGTATCTGACAAAGCAAGAAAAAGAGGTGCGCCACAACTTGGAAGTTTAGGTTCTGGAAATCATTTTCTTGAAGTACAGAAAGTTTCAGAAATTCATGATGAAGAAGCAGCAAAGAGAATGGGAATTGAAGAAGGAACAATTACAGTTTTAATTCATTGTGGTTCTAGAGGATTTGGACATCAAGTGTGTAGTGATTATCTTAGAGTAGCAGAACAAGCAATGGAAAAATATGATATTCATTTACCTGATAGAGAACTTGCATGTGTTCCAAATAATTCTGAAGAAGGAGAATCTTACAGGAAAGCTATGTTTTCTGCATTAAATTTTGCATGGAGCAATAGGCAAATGCTAACTCATTGGACCCGTAATTCATTTCAACGTGTGTTTAATCAATCAGAATCTGATCTTGATATGAAATTAGTTTATGATGTTGCTCACAATATTGCTAAAGTAGAAAAACACAAAGTTGATGGAAGAGATCGTAATTTGGTTGTTCATAGAAAAGGTGCAACAAGAGCATTTCCTGCAAATCGTGATGAAATACCATTAAAATATCGAGATTTAGGGCAACCTGTTTTAGTTCCAGGCTCGATGGGTACTTCAAGCTGGATTTTACTTGGACAACCAAATTCTATGAATTTGAGTTTCGGTTCTACTGCACATGGTGCAGGAAGAACAATGTCCAGATCCAAGGCTAGAAGAAATTTCACTGAGGATGATGTAAAAAAATCTCTTAATGACAAGGGCATATTTATCAAAGCATTAACCAGAGATGGGGTTGTGGAAGAAACCCCTGAAGCATACAAAGATGTTGATGCTTTATTAAATTTCTAACATAATTTGTGAATTTACTCAAAATTTTCAAAATTATTAACTATTTGTTTTATAAAAGGT
>JABMOR010000140.1 GCA_013203245.1 Candidatus Nitrosopumilus sp. | reverse complement strand
GATGAAGATTCTCTATGCCGTCTTCACCCAGAATCCCCCCCCAAAGCGTATTATCCAGATCTACCACAAGCACGCGCGCAGTGCGCCCCAAGGCCGCCAGCACCATCCCCGCGTATTTTTTGGAGAGATGCCGGGAAAATCCACGGCCAAAAGGAAAACGGCCGAGATACCATAATCTCTCATCAACCACAGGCCCTTCGCTGTAGGTTGCTGCTGCCTGAGCCGTGTCAAACAGGTAAACGTTCTCCCGGCTTCCCAGCACATCTTGAATAATTTGGTTGGCTCGCAACACGAGAGCGCCACTTTTCTTCGTATCGGCCTGACCAAGAGACGACGCCTGCAATTGGCAAAACATATTTACGATAACAGCGCCTTTGTCATCGACCGAGAATTTGGAGATTGCCTCCGCATAATTCCTGACTTGCCCCTCCGCACTTTCCAGATCCAGCGCATCCTCTATACAACCGACACCAAGAACGTCTTCGATACGGTCAACAAAGAAGGTTATATCGGGTGACGGCTTATGAAGGCGCGAACGCGGGTCCAGCAAGTCCTGCCACAACTGGCCATAGTCTGGCGTATAAATGTCAACGGCCCGGTCCCTGATGCAATCGCCAACGGCATCGGCGATGGTATCAGCCACAAAGCTTACATTGCGCATCCCCAGGACGGCCAGCCGCAAGGGGCTGTTTTTCTGGCGTGCGGCTTTCTGCTTCAACGCAAGACTCACCTGTTGTCCCCTGCGAACAAAAACCAACGGATCCTTGTCGAGAAGCGACCTGCTGACCTTTGCCAGGGCCTGGCACTTTACCGATTCCATCCTTCCATGCCCCAGAGGGACGGAAAGAATCTCTCCTCTTTCACGCAATACTTTAACTGCAGAAGAAAAATCATTCTCCCCATCGAGGTTAAGATCACGGACGAACATTTTTGCCCGTGTTTTCTTCGATCCAGATTTATCGACCACCTGCCCCGTGAACGTCTTATAGAAGCGGTATGGAACCTTGGCCTCTTCCTCATACCGGTGAAATTGCGTGCAGTGCTCCCAGTCTGTGCCTACGACGATTAACCGCGCGGCAGCTTTCTCAAAAAAAGCAAAAACTGAATTCTTTCCAAATGTGGTGCTGTTCGCACAAGCCACTATTTTCTCGGACTGTGGCCCGATCACAGCGAATGAATAGATCGGATGCGCCGTTCTACACGCACCATCAAGGCCCAGAACCCATTCTCCCAATACGCCTGACTCGGAAGGAGATCGGCAGCTGTCGTGGCCTTGCCCCCGGCAAAAACCGAATGTAAATGTCGGCACTGCTATGGTGACGCCTCGCGCTGACAATTCTTTAAGCGGAGACAGCAGGGCCCATTTCGCCGTCGATGGATCACAGCCTAAATGAACAAGCGAGGAATGAACAACCAGAAGCTTGTCAGATGGATCCATCACAGACTGAAGCGACTGCATGACCTGTTTTCTGTTCAGAAGAGCAGGCTTCAACTCTCGCCCTCGCGGTCGAGATGCCCGAGAGGCACAATAAGCCCGGCTTTGGCGCATTGTTGGGCAGCATTACTTATCTGATCAATGGAGAGACCGCTCAATCTGGCAATCTCGGCAATCTCCCTCGTACCGTCGGAATAATTTAAGACCCACATCATGGCTGATACCTGTTCGCGATCTATCGTTCCCAAGGAAGGATAAAGCCCATGCTTACTGAGCTGCGGCTCGCATCTCGGATCAACGCGATCCCAGATTTCACTCTGCTCAAGGGTCTCCATAATTTTGGCATATACCTCGATAGTATCTGACATCGCATTGAAATTAATGAAGTTTTTGTCATCCATTGAGGTGTGGTATTCGGCGTAGTCTCTGTACATTGTACGCATCAGCGACCCCACGGGGAGGTTAAACCCCGGCGAACAATATTGCCGCTCATCACTGCCGCCATCAGGGAAAAAATCGTGAACTTTATATGCGTCAACACGCCCATCGACCTCCAGCGCATGAAGGGCTGCCCGATCAGCCAGGTGATTTCCATGCCTTGTTTTTTTGTAGTTGAAGGGACCACTGTCGCCGACACACGTCACAACATATCCGGCCAGGAGCTTCTTCTTGAGCTCACCCCCCCTAAGCTGTAAGTAAGCCACGCTTCCAATCGTTTCGGGCAGAAATAAAAATCGGTAAGTAAAGCGACGCTTTTCCAGCGACTTAAGCTCCCGATAGAGAAAAGCGCTGACCAGCGGTCCGGAAAGCTCGTTATTCGCCATAGACGGATGGCAGGTATAGGTTGAGATCAGAACCTCGCTCTCCGTCTCTCCAGGCAACACCGCTTCGCCAATCGTCAGACTTCCCTCGATGAGATCCGTATCAATAACAACCTGATAATCTCCCTCCGGTAGGGCATCCCGTTGAATGTGGCTGAGGCAAAATCCCCACCGCGGCTCATAATAGCTTGTCACATATGGAATTGCCTCAGGCAAATCCGGCCTGCTGTATAGATGCGCGTCCAGATCACGGCGACTAATTACGCCTCGGAAGGGAACCGAATAATTCACCAGATGCAGATTATTTTCCGCAATATCAAGTATTCGCTTTCCGCCTGGATCGATAAGATAGGCTTCACGAACCACCCATTCCTTAGGCACCACCCAGTCGAAACATTCCGTGCCCGAAGGGATCTCGATCCGTTCAAGGGGAATAATTTCTGACAGAATATCGTGACTCCGGCGCACACCCTCGCCGGTAATACTTCTCAGAATCGGCCACAACCGGTCGAAATATTCTTCCAGTTCCTCTGGCGCAACCACTGCTTTCATCATCCGGCCTTCACCTAACGCTTTCTGAACAACCACCAGTTTACGTCATCAAATCCAGTCGTGCGTTTCCAGAAGAACCCATCTGCAACCAATTGCAGATCGGCAAATCCATCAAGCCATAATCCGCCGTAGTCTCGCTTGAAGAGCATATCGTTGTGGCCGCGGTAAGAAACAGTGGCCGGAGTCGGGGAAAAATATTCCAGACTGAGAATATATTTTTTTGCCACCCGATGTATCTCCCGATAGGAGTCCTCAAGGGAGTCATCTGGAACGTGAATCAGGACCGTGGAAGTAAACGCTAAATCAACCTCACCGTCCTTGAAGGGGAGGCTTGCGGCATGCCCGTTAAAAACATGATCCGCTGGAAGAACATTGTCTTTGATCAGAGTTTCACGCGCACTCTCGTTCGGCTCGACCGCATACAGGTCGGCTGATGTAAGCTGTGACAATCCCCGAAGATTCAATCCTATATTTGCGCCTATCTCCAAAATAGATTCAGGCGGGTCCCCCTCCATGTGGGCCAATATCTTGGCAAACCCGCGAGCGACATATTTCGCCCTCTCGGAGGTGGGGGCGTTTCTTTCTATATATTCGCTTCCGAACTCACCTCTCCATCTCTGAAGCAGTTCGTTTTCACCGTTCTTTTTATTCATGTTCCCGCATTCATGTTGTTTGGATAAATAAAACAGTCGTCATCGCAATGGGTTATCTTGATCTTCATTGACCAGCAGGCGGCGAATCGGCATCGGGTCATAATTCTTACTTTTCCCAAGTATAGAATCGGCAAGAGCATCCTGGTTCACAAAAGGACGATTATCGGAATCCCATTCCGCTTCAAGTGTGTGACACCGCGCATTTACCAATGGCCTGACATTTTTTGAAAAGCCGGCGATCCCCAAATCAATCAAAACGACACGCCGATCTGTGCATAACGATTCCCAAAATGTCGTGCTTGGTGGATAATCAAAAATGAAAACATCCGTATCTTCAATCAGGTCCTCAAACTTTCCGTACTTGGTAGTGGCGATATCCTCAAGAGGATGCCGCTTGCCCTCCATGAGCCCCTCTGGATGCGGCTTGCATATTAGCTCGATTGGAAGCTTATTGAGGCTCTCGGCAAGATCCATCTGCCAGTTAAGATAGACCGTATCCTGAAGCAAATTGTGGAATGGATGACGGAAACCGATGAGGGCGCTTGGCGCATAAACGACTCGCAGCTTACTTCCCTTGTGCAGTTTCCGGAAAATTGGGACTTTTTTATACGTTGGATCGCCGTGATGGCCGATGATTTTAGTCTCCGCTAATGGCGCAAGAAGCTTTGGCCCTCCGGATTCTATAATTGTCTCTGCGGCCTGGCTGGTTGCTGCAACGTATTCCGTAGAAGGAAACAGCTCAATAAGCGCGAATGATTCCGGGCAATCTATCAATCCGTTAGATCCGCCATGATCAAACCGCCGCACAGTTCCTCCGCGGCGAATAACCTCCAGACCAATCGCACGTGAGGCGTATCCCCCTCCCGTTCCGGCCCATATGGCTTCGGGAAGTCGCTTTAACTGCCGGAGCGATGAAAGATCCTTAGAGGCCGAGGCCAGATAGCGGCTGATAAGCTGATCGAGAAGAAATTGCGCCCGGCCCAATACAGGCTCTGTAATTGAAAAACCCTCTAAAAGCAGGCGTCGGATCTTTTCAGAGATCGGCTTTAAATCTGTCCTGGGCGTCCCTTCATATTTTCTAGCCTTTTCCAACAGAAGAAAATCATGGGAATAGCCGAGTGATACGCCATTAAAAGCCGCGTAGTCCCGCAGCATCGCATTATGCGTAATTGCAGTTGCTTCCGGGAAAAGCATTGCCATTGGCGTGCGCCACCATGGCGTCCAGGAGGCTATACGCGCAACTCGCCTCAACCAGGGATAACGAACGCGGGAATCTGGGAAGGCAGAAAATGGCCGCTCAGGAATTTCCTTATCTTCCGGCCACTCCCCCTGCAGGTAAAGAAGCTCTGGCTCCTGACCGACAAAGCGGTCGTCTGCTTTCTGAGATGCTGCTATCGCCGCCGCTGTGAGAATAATCGCCCGCCCCCGAACCATGATGCCATGACCTGCCAGCACAGCTATATTGCGCAGATCCTGGTCCTCTATATTGGCAAGGAACCTTACGAAGGCACCCAGTTGGCTCCGCAAGAGTTTTCCGCTTTCAGCATGCGCCAGAGGCCAGGCGACCTTTGAGCGCCAATCCGGCATGTCAAACGCCGTTGCAAGATCAGCAGGCACTTCTCTTAAGGACATGACGTATCGTCTGAAGCCAAGCCGACATAAACAGGAGAGGGAACATCGGCGTTGATCTTTAATATTTCCGGATATTCAGAAAACAGGGCACACAATTCCGGAAACCCGAATTCAGGCTGGCTCGCATAAAGCCGGTCGTAAACGGTTTTCACCATTTCATAATCTTCGGGCGTATCGACCACCAGCCTCCAGTTTCGACGGTCTGGAATCCCCCCCAGAATCAAGCTGGGATATTTCTCCGGCCGCCGCCATATATAAGGGGTTACGTGCTCCCGCTCATAGGGGTCTGTCGCCTCTTTCTCGGCTTCAAAAAGGATGTCCGCCGCCAAAACCTCGGTATCAAAACCAAGGGGGAACCCGCGCTCTATGGAAGTTCGCGCATAGACGCCCCCTAACGCCCGAAAGGCGGCAAGCACAGATTCGCTAACGGCGGGATCAACCAGTGGGCAATCCGAGGTAATCCGGACAATCGTATCTGCCCCTGTTTCACGGGCGGCGATCGACGTTCGGGCAAGCACATCTGCCTCTGGTCCCTTGATAATCGTCAGCCAGTCCAACCCCGATAGGGCCTCAATCAATGGGGCACTATCATCACTGTCCGGCACGGCTGCGGCGATTTCATCAATCCCTTTTATGCGCTTAACCCGCTCAAGCATCCTGATGATCAGCGGCGCCCCGGCCAACGGCTTCATAACCTTTCCAGGCAAGCGCGTTGAGTTCATGCGAGCCTGAACAATCGCAACTGTTTTTCCAGATCGCATCATTAGCGCCTTAAAAAATCGGCAATAATGGCCCGACTAAATGTAGCCAGAATACGAATATTTACCGTCCAGCTGAATCGCGGATCATCTTGGCGCGGATGGATTGGAACTTCGACCAAATCATACCGGCATTTGTCCCGCAGGGCCGCCAATGCCATTGCCGTATGAATGGATGGGCAATCCATCAGCCTGCCATATTTTTGATAGGTGAGTGCCGTAACCCCCTTAAGGCCGCAGAGTATATCGGGCACGCCGAAACGAAGGCGGGTATAAGCGCCAAACAGGCGTTCCGCCCACCGAGGCTGATGCTCACGCACGCCTATGACGAGTTCGGTATCCATATTTTCAAAACATGTGAAGACATGCTTGAGAATTTCCGGATCATGCTGTCCGTCGGCATCGATCGAAACAATGGCATCTGCCCCAAGCTCAATCGCACGTGCAAATCCACTGGCCAGAGCGTCATCGTATCCTCGGTTTCTGTCATGACGAACTACTTCTGCGCCAGCTCTTTCCGCATTTACCGCTGTTTGGTCCGTTGAACCGTCATCGACGACGATTGTCCTGGCCGGCTGCGGCACCCTGCGAATGACGTCGGCTATTGTAGAATCCTCGTTCAAGGCCGGAATAACGACTATAATTTTTACCACGATAAATAGATCTCAACCAACATCGATCAAGGAAATGCAGTCACCTTCTGGGATTTCCCTGAGGGCGTTTTTCCCAATCAGCTCGTCAATGCGATAGGGAGGAAGCCCCTGTTCCGGACAGGGACGTAAGGATATTAACTTGTCCCGGGTTAGCGTTTCGCCCTCCGCGATTGGCTGCTTGGCGCAAAGCGCGCGGCGCTGCAAGACCACGGTCTCACCCTCGTTCTTCATTACCTTCTTTTCCTCATCTCCAAGGGCGGCCTCCAATTCGCGTGTTCGATCCACCATCTCGCGCCAGTCTTTCGGGCCCATGGAGAAAGCGTGATCCGGCCCTCTCTTCCCCTGTCATCCGTGAAATGCTTTTCAATTACCCGCGCGCCCAAGGCCACGGCGCCCAACACGGTAGAATGCCCAGGGGTATGATCAGACAAACCAAGCAAGACGTCTGGATATTCCCGTTCATAGGCCGTCAAAACGCGAAGCGCGATATATTTGAAATTTTCAAGGCTGGCCGTGTAATTGGTATTGCACTGCATAAGAACGATTTTATCGGTATGCTTCCGCGCAGCATCCATTGCGCGCCTCACATCCTCCGATGTTGCAGCACCAGTTGCAATGAGAAGCGGTTTTCCATCCTTGGCCAGAGTTTCTATGTTTTCAAGCCAGGTTATGTCGCCTGATCCAAGTTTCCAGGCACAGCTAAATTTAGATAGGTAAGGCACCAGATCAAGGTCATATGGTGCCGTAAAATAATCAATCCCCGCAACATCGCAGGTGTTTTTGAGTTCTTCCGTCCATTCGATGGGCAGGGAGGCATCCTCATACACCTCAAAAACACTCTTCGGCCATTTCTTCTGATGCGAGAGCTGGCCGGCAAGTGATTTGAATCCATAATCGGAAACAATGGTCCCGGCCTGAAAATTCTGGAATTTTGCCGCATCTGCCCCGCTTTCCGCGGCAAGGTGAATCAGATCCTTCGCCCGGGAAAGGCTTCCATCATGGTTGGCCGCGACATCTACGATAAAGTAGGTCGGCTGGTTGAAGCCAATTACATGACGACCGATCGAAATATCCTTGATCATAACAGAGAGACTTCCTGTTTTAACGTCGGCATGCTTTCCCCCAATTTTTTCTCCAGAGCTGAAACATCCAGCCTTAAATCCTTTGGACGCGGAGCCCGGTTGAAAATCTGATCAGAAGCGCCAATGCTTGCCGTTTCTGTCTGCAAGCCAAGATGAGCCGCCGCCGCAAAGGAAAAATCGGCCTTCGTCGCACCCTCCCGGCAACCGAGGTTATATATTCCCGTAATTTTCCGCTTAAGACACTCCACAATATAATGACCAAGATGGCTCATGTGCAGGGGGGAAAAATAAACATCATCAAACAGAGTAATCTTGTTTCCAGCGCGCAGATTCTCAACAACGAAATCTGAAAGTGACTTCCTGCCGGCTGATCGAGAGGGGCCAAAAAAATTAGTCCTCAGGACCAGTGCATTTTCATGCGCCATTGCGGATTTTTCACCTGCAAATTTACTCTTTCCATAAACATTGATCGGCGAGGCCTCTTCCTCGGAATGCGGCCCCTCTGTATCTGGATATACCTGGTCGGTGGAAATATAGACCAGACTGGCTTGGCTCGGCAGCGACCGGGAAAGGTTTTTAACCGCATCGCAGTTTATGGCAAAGGCGCGCTCCGGTTCCCGCTCGCAGAGATCGACATCCGTCAGGCCCACCGAATGAATTACGATATCTGGCTGCGTTTCCCTGAGAATAGCGCACACATCGTCTAGTTTCGTAAAATCACAGGGCCGATCCCCCCCACTAAGGCTCGAAACAACAACAGTGCCAAGACGTGTCGCTGCCTCGACAAGATAGGGCGCCAGGAGTCCTCTCCCGCCAGTGACCAGTATTTTCTGACTAGCGGACATTGGCCTTGTTGCCGAACAGAGTTCCCTTGCTCATCCGGGAATCATCTTCATTTCCGACAACATCGCTCGAAGTGTCTCTATGTCGAGCCAGTGATCGTTGGTATCGCTTGCATACTGGAACCCCTCGGCAACAGACTTGGCCCCTGCTTCGGCATGAGGCCCACGATCCCAAAAAGTCATCGAAGGCTCAATGATATAGCGATCCGAATATTCCAGAGTATTGCGGGAATCATCCTCGGAAATCATCATCTCGTGCAATTTTTCCCCCGGCCGAATACCAACGGTCTCCAGAGGAAGTCCGGGGGCAAGGGCCTCAGCAACATCAATGACCTTCATGCTTGGAATTTGCGGCACAAAAATCTCTCCTCCCAGCATCATGCCAAGGCTGGACAGAACAAAGTTCACCCCTTGATCCAGACTAATCCAGAACCGTGTCATCCGGGGGTCGGTTATGGGGAGCTTCTCGGCGCCATCATGGATCAACCTTAGGAAAAATGGAACGACGCTACCCCTGCTGCCAAGTACATTGCCATAACGAACGACAGAAAACCGCGTGCCAACGCTGCCGGAAAGATTGTTCGCCGCAACAAAAATTTTGTCGGAAGCCAGCTTGCTTGCTCCATATAAATTAATCGGATTCGACGCTTTATCAGTAGACAGAGCGACAACTTTTTGGACGCCCGTACGAATAGCCGCCTGCACAACATTTTCGGCACCGTGCACATTTGTTTTAATGCACTCAAAGGGATTGTATTCTGCCGCTGGCACCTGCTTAAGCGCTGCTGCATGAATAACGATATCCACTTCTCTCATTGCCATTTCGAGCCTCGACTGATCACGCACATCGCCAATAAAATAACGGATGGACGGATATCGTTCCGGATAAATATGTTGTGCCATGTCGTATTGCTTGGCCTCGTCGCGGGAAAAAATGATAACCCGGCGCGGATGCCATCTTTCAAGCACCGTTTCGATAAAACGCTGGCCAAATGACCCCGTGCCACCGGTGATCAAAATAGATTTGCCATCAAGGGATTCGTGATGTGTGTCGAATTTATTGATCAAGATCTTTTCCCGTTCATCCGTTACTCCGATCGAGCAAGCCCGCTGCTTGTTTCTTCGTATTTTTCTCCGTTTTCCGGGCATATCAGATCCGGCCCCAGGCGGTGCCCAGAAATAGATACCCAGCCAATTTGGCGCGCTGGATTGCCTGCAACCACAGCGTGGCACGGGACGTCATCCGTCACGACTGATCCCGCACCAACCATGGCATAACGCCCAACAGTATTTCCACAAATAATGGTGGCATTCGCCCCCAGGCTTGCGCCGATTCCAATATCGGTTTTTAGAAAATTATTTTCGCCACGAGGCAAGAAAGAGCGCGGTATTTTTACATTCGTAAAGACAACATTGGGGCCGATAAAAACATCATCCCCGACTGTCAGGCCATTATAGAGGGTGATGTTATCCTTTATCGTCACCCGGTCTCCGACCCTGACACCGCCCTCAATAAAAATATTGTGGGCCAACTTACATTCATCGCCAATAATTGCGCCATCTAGAATAATACAATTCTGCCATATCCGGGCTCTCGCCCCGATCCGGGCACCAGCCGCAATTTCGGCACTCGAATGTATAAATGTTTCATCGTTCATTTTTCTATCGACTCGATAAGGGCGCGCGCAACCCGTTCGACCTGATCCCTGCGCATCTCGGGGAAAACAGGCAATGACAGCACGCGGCTCATAACCGCCTCGGTTTGCGGAAAGTCACCGGATCTGTAGCCAAGACCGGCATAAGCCGGCTGCAGATGCAGGGGGATAGGATAATGGATGCCAACGCCAATGCCCTTGTCGTGCATTTTTTTGCATACAATATCCCGGTCCTCCATCTGGACAACATATAGATGATACACAGACTCGGCATCTGTCGCCGTTACTGGCAATTGAATGCCACCCAGCCCGGCCAGGAGCTCTTTGTACCAGGACGAAATTTCCCGCCGCGCCCGATTCCATTCATCAATATAGCGCAGCTTAACCCTGAGAACAGCAGCCTGTATCCCGTCGAGACGGGAATTAACACCCTCAAGCGCATGATGGTACTTGTCCAGTCGTCCATGATTGGCTCGCATGGATATGCGCATTGCCAAATCCTTGTCGCGCGTAAAAACGGCTCCACCGTCACCCCAAGCACCCAAATTCTTACCTGGATAAAAACTGAAACAGGCCGCGTCCCCCAAGGCACCGGGATTCTTCCCCTGCCAAGTCGCCCCATGAGCCTGGGCTGCATCTTCGATCACCGCCATCCCCCGTATTGATGCCAGATCCATTACCTGATCCATCGGCACCATCTGACCGTATAGATGAACCGGAACGATAGCCCGGCTTCGCTCATTCACCGCCGCCCTCGCCAGGTCGATATTCATCAGGCACGTATCGGGATCGATATCGACGAATACCGGGCGATATCCAGCACCGGTAATAGCTTCCGTGGTGCCGATAAACGTGTTGCTGACAGTGATAACCTCACCAGAACCATCCCCCTGCCCAAGAACCTCGATCAGGGCCAAGGTTAATGCATCAGTTCCGTTACCAACCAGGGCAACAGCGCCGCCACCGCACCAATCCGAGAATTCCCCGGCAAACGCCGTATGGTCTTCTCCACCTATAAAACTTGCCCTTTCCAGGCATGCGGAAACAGCCGCATCAAGTTCTTTCTGATGTGAATGATAGCTGGCCCGCAAATCCACAAGAGGAATGCGATCATCCTCATCGACGGAAGAGGGCCTACCGATCATTATGATCTTTTTCCCAGCTTAACATGAGGCGTTGGTGCACCGACGACAACTTCCTTGCCGGTTTCCGCTGATTCATAGATTGCTGCAATAAGCTCCAGGGATTTTCGCCCTTCAACACCATCAACCAGCGACGATGATCGGTCATGGATAACATCAACAACATGAGACAAATAAGCGACATGCCCAAAGCCGTAAACATCAGTAGGATTTTCACGATAGGTTTTCAACACATCATCATCGCTCGGCAATGCTTCGGTAAAGTTCCATGTTTTCATCTCATTTACTGCAAACCCCCCTATCTCGACACTTCCTTTCTCACCGAGAATAGAGATCGACCCTTCTATATCCTTTGGGCGCGCTGCCGTCGTCGCTTCAACAACCCCCAAAACGCCCCCCTTAAATTCAATAACGGCAACGCCAGTATCTTCAACCTCGATATCGACCAGCGCCGTATTCGTTTTTGCGAACACCTTTACCGGTTCGCCGAGACACCAGGCCAGCAAATCCACATGATGACTTGCCTGATTGGCGAAGACACCTCCATCTAGAGCCCAGCTTCCCCGCCACTCATCCTGATCATAATAGCTCTGATCTCTCATCCATCTCACGCGGACAGTGCCCATCACAAGCTTGCCGAAACGGCCAACCGTTAACGCCTCGCGCAATTTTATCACTGGCATATTGTATCTGTTCTGCTTGACGACAAAGAGTTTAATCCCCGCCTCGTCACAACCCCTGATCATTCTATCGGCATCATCAAGCGTCAGCGCCATTGGCTTTTCGACGACCAGATGCTTTTTGTAACGCGATAGAGCCAATGTAACTTCCGCATGAAGGCCACTCTCCGTAAGAACGGATACGACACTCGTGTTTTTGTCCTCACGCCGCATCATTTCATGCATATCGGTATAGAAGGGAACGCCGTATTTTTCTCCAAGCGAGCGAGCTCTTTCTTCTTTGACATCACAAACCGCAACAAGATGCGCCCCCGAGATGTGCCCATCACCGAGAATTTGCGCATGCTTGCGGGCAATTCGCCCACATCCGACAAGGGCAAAACCCAGGCTAGTGTTTTTTGTCATTTTTGAATATTTCCTGTAAGGCGCTACAAACCAAGAATCAGCTCAACTTCCTGGCTAATTCTTTCATCCCAGCTTTTTAGAAAACGGGACGAAAACTTCTTTGCTCGCCCTGCCTGAGCCTTGATTCTTTCCCTGTCATCGGAAAGTGACATTAAAGCCAAGGCAAGATTTTCAACGATGCTATCCCGACCGATCCGCAAAACTGCTTCTGCCGGAATTAATCTGTCAGTTTCTTCATCCGTATGCATGGCCGGGTCGGAATCGAGAATAATCATACATTTTCCTGCCGCCAGGGCCTCTAGATTCGCATTAGAAAGATTTCCGAACATATTCAAGGAAACATAAATATCAGCACGGGCAAGCCAAGCCGAGATGTCGCTATAGGGAACGGCCCCGGCAAGATACACCTTGTCTTGCGCAGAGGCAGCCTTGATTTTTTCAGCGAGCTCATCCTTAAGACCTCCGCCACCAACGAGAACCGCGCGCAAGGCAAGCGGGTTCTTATTCAGGACCTTGAAAATGGCTTCGATAAACTCTCGGCACCCTTTATTCCACTCAAGACGACCGACGAAAAGAATGATCGGCGGGCCATTCAATGGATATTTTTCTTCAATGATTGCTTGGGCATCTTCATCGGGAGCCCTGAAATCGACGCCATTGAGCCAGATCGACCGCGGCACAGCCGGCGCGATTAGTCCGTTCAGATGATGCTCCGGCCCACTACCATCCAGCGTGCAAATGACATGATCAAATGGAGAGTGATACAGCCACTTCTGAATTCCGCCCGGCCTTTCGGATATTTTTACCTGGTCTGGATGAAGGCCAAGCAGCCGCAAAACAACTTTACATAACCCCAGCCTTGCGAATACAGCGGCTGTCGGAAACGTCGCATTAGTGAAATAGGCGACATCGGGCCGAAATCTCAGATACAACCAAAGGCACCGCAACAAATGCCCCATCTCGCGCAACTTTCCGTCAAGCTTTAACCGCGCCAGCCAGGGGCTTTGAACCCAGGGCAAAATAACAACCCGCCCCAAGGGAGAGAGATCAAACGACAGGAACCGGCTAAACCTGCATTCAGCCGGTTCCTTGGCGACAAAAACAGTCAACAGATCGACATTTTTATTCTTCCCTAGGGCCTCGAACAGCTTATATGCTGCCGGCACGCCCTTTGGTTGCCAAGCCCTCTCCGCCAGACCATCGGCAAACCCGGCAAACAGCCGCGAGACAACCATCACCCTGACAGGCGGCTTCATCGTCATATGTTTCTCATTGGGAAAGCGGCAACGGAGTGCCGTCAATACTCAGTCCTTTTTCCGCAAGGTAGGCCTCAACGTGCCAGCTTATGGCATTTCGATGACCGCGTCGGTCGTGGGCTACCTTCAAATACGGGCTTATCGCGTAATTACAGAGCACATCCGTCCACCAGTCGAAATAACGTTTTTCAAATCGATGCCAACGCGCACGACCCTCTTTTCCTTGCCAAATATATGGCAGATGGGCCGCCTTTAAAAGCAAGCGAACAAGGCGAACCCGGAAGGGAGTGATGGTTTTTGGGAACCGCCATTGCGGCCCCCATACGCCGCCCCAGTTCTTCTCCTCCAGCATGTCACGATAAAGACATTGCCGCGCCTTTGCCGACAACGGCATTGCCGCCCAAAAATCAAGATAGTCATTATCCCAGAGCGGCAAGCGCCAATCAAACCCCTGCCATTCATAATTACGTTGACCAGCGATAACGTATTTGACCTGCCGGTTTGAAAACTCCGACATCTCAAAAAGAGAGAAATCACACCCCGGGTCCGACAAGATCCCACCGTTTTTCTCGATATCGTCAAGTAAGGCCCGACGGATTTTATCAATATTATCCGGCGTCTTCAGGCAGGCCCATAAATCAAAATGCTTGGCAATAAGGCCTTCAAGAATATTATCCATCCGTTCGGTCTCCGAGAGCGGGCCTCTTTGGTCGATTAAAGACGGGGGGATATGATTTCCGGAGAGATAGTCGCCGGACTGGCCATTGATAAAAACAGCATCTTCTGAAGCATAGCCGCGTTCTTTCAAGCAACCGAGCGCATAATAATCCTGGATAAAAGGTACGGCGTTCAGCTGATCGGCAAAATGGTAATACTCTTTAAATTCCGGACTGGAGAATATTTTTGCCTGTTTTCGCGGCGAGTGATCAATAAAAATCCATGGCACATCCAGCTTCTCGGCAATTTTTTTAGCCGCCCGCGCTTCGTGATTTCCCTTGAGACCGTAGGAAAAACATTTGATGCGCGGATAGCCCAATTCCTTCAACGCCGAAACGACCAGACGGGAATCCAGCCCGGCTGACAGCGGCACAATGACTTCCCGTCCATCCAGGCCAGGAATCATCTTCCTGAAGATTTCCAGAGTCACATCCGCCAGACGGTTTTTCAAAGACGAATAATCTCCGCGATCGCCCTCATTTTCAGGCTGCGGCCTGTACATGTAATAATGCCGTCTGTCAGGCACCTCTCCTTGGCGAAAAAACACGGATTCCCCGGCTCCCAATGCTTCTATCCCCTTAAAACATACCGCCGAACCAATGGTAAATCCCGCCATGCCGATCTGCAGTGCCGCTGATAAATCCACCTCATTCAAATTCAGCTCATCGGCGAGCCGACGGGCCTGGGAATCAATTATCCATTCCTCTCCCTGGCGGCCATAGAACAGCGGAATGCTGGAAATTCTGTCAGTTGCCGCCAGACCGACGTCGTTATTTGAAAGAATAAGAGCAAAATGGCCGTCAAGGGCGGCGATCGATTCAATCCATGATTCCGCCGGGAGAGACGCAAAATTGGAAACCAGTTCCGTCACCGTCTGATTATTCAAATAGCCCTTAAACCAGACAGAGAGTCCGTCTTTGTCATGGCATTTCCAGCCATGCTCCGATCGTAAATTTATATGAATCAAAAGAAATCGCGCTGTCTACAGGGATGCGGTCTACGCCTTTGGGGCGTGGGCCGCGCCCAAAAGCATTTCCTGGGGTTTGGACATGTGATCCGGCCTCGGCAACTGTTGTCTATCAGCGCCTTTTCTCTTGTGAGCCGGGGCATAGCGAAAGACGAGGGTAACTCGTTCGCCGGATTTACAGCGGCTGCCAAAATGCAGACATGTAGAGGTGTCGACAATTGCGCCTGAGCCTACATTTCCGACCATCTCTATGAAGTCATCCTTGTTGCAGTGTTTGAGAACATCGTCGTCCTCAAGTCTTCCATCCTCGAAATAATAGATATCGGAATAAGAAGTTCCGTTACATACCTTTGCCGAGATGTCCGACGGCAGAAGCGTCAGAGGCCCGTTCTCCTCGGAAACCGGAAAGACATTTATAAAAACACTGACAAAATGAACATCCGGCTTGTCGAGATGAAACTTCTGGCTACCCATCCCCGATACGTCTGGCTTGGCCAGCCAAACATTAATATTCTGAAGAAGCGGAACCGAATCAAAATACCCGGAAAGTATCTCGGCAAGCGCATCGCATGTCGCTATTTCAACAAGCTCTGGATAATTTTTGACATCCTTGTTGTTGAGAAGAACATAAAAGGGGCTGTAATCCGTCCGCTGGCTCTTTCCAGTTTCGTTCTCTGGCTTTCTTTCCGCATATACTTTTTGAGCAATTCGACTGGCATCTTCCAGACCCGGAATTTCATTAGCTGAGAATAACGCTACGCCTTTCTCTGGCAAGAAAAAATGTCTCCATCTGGAGTTTTGTAAAATTTTTCTCGCCACCCGTCGGCGGGCTATCCACTCGCGGGGGCTCTTTAATACATCAATAAATTCCACGATCCCCTTAAGCACGGAGAACGGCAAACCTATCTTCAGTCCGTAAACGAAAATATAGCTTTTCAGGGGGTTAGATAAAATCATGATCCATCATAAAATCTAGGCTACGTTCAGGATATCTGCCTTGCGGTCAATAAACTGGCGAAACCACAACTCCGTATTTATCCACTGCCAAACGAAAAAACTGTTTTCGCTGCCTTCTGAACAAAAATGCTGCCAGGACTGTCGCACCTTATCCACGTCAAAAATTCCCCTCTCACGAAAAGAACGGCTCTCAATAATATCCTGGACGGCGCTTGCAAGGGGGCCGGAGAGCCATTCTTTTTGCGGCGTAACGACAAAACGCTTGCCTAAATTCCTTATTTCATCGGGCAGGTCATGCCGCATTGCATGGCGCAGAATAAACTTCCCATTCCCCTCCCTGATTTTTTTATTTCCAGGCAGCCTGAATGCATATTCAACGAGGCGATGATCGATAAGCGGCTGCCTGAGCTCCAAACCATACGCCATGGAAACACGGTCATTCATTCTGAGTACTCGCGGAAGCTTGGTGATGCATAAATCCCGGAAAAGAGCATTTCGCAACTTATCTGGAAAAGGCGCAGGAAAAACGTCAGCCTGTTCCCTCAGCGCAAGTTCCGGCTGAAGGCATTCGGGGCGCAGGTGACTGCTCCCATCCGCATGGACAAGCTCGGCTCTGCCACTCTCAATATTTTTAGCCGCCGCCAGCCATTTCTTTTCATCCTGGGGGGAACTTTTTATTTCGCGCCTCAATGCGCGCCATCCGCCCTGGTCTATGACATCGCAATAATAATGAGGCTTGAAATACCCGTATCCGGCGAAGAGCTCATCCCCACCCTGCCCTTCCAACAGAACCTTGACCCCCTTTTCCCGGGCCAATTCGTGCAAGGGGTGATAAAGCAGCGTTGATACCCCGCCGAATGGCGCTTCCTGATGCCATTGAGCGGTCTCGGCAAGACTCCAGAAATCTTCGACTTTAAAGGTTGCAATATTTCTCGCCCAACTTGCCTTGCGGGGAACCTGTTCTGAGAAATCATCCTCATCATAGCGCTTATCACCAAATACGCCGGTGAACGTCTGTATCTCACCACCTTCAGGCAGCAAACGATCGACAACCGTCATCACGGACGATGAATCCAGGCCACCGCTGAGCATAACGCCAATCGGCACATCGGCGCGCATTCTCAACCTGACGGAATCCTCCAGAATCCCGCGCAGCTCATCAGCGGCCGCATCATCATCCTTTTCAGAGAGCGCCTCTGCCTGCTCAGGCAAGTCCCAGTATTTCCATTGGCGATGAACGCCATCCTTTCCGACAACCATTGCATGCGCGGCGGGAAGGGCATTTATGTTTTTGAAAAAAGTTCGTTCAGGGCGCTCGTAGACCCCGCGGCCGAGATAGAAAGACCAACTTTCCATATCTGGCTCTGCGGGAACGCCAGCAACAAGCAACGCCTTTATTTCCGAAGCAAACAGGAACCTTTCGTTGTGGCGGGCATAATGGAATGGCTTGACCCCCAGACGATCACGCGCACAAAAGAGGCTTTGTTTACGAGAGTCCCATATCGCGAAAGAAAACATACCGATGAACCGATCAAGACAGCCTTCCCCCCAACGTTCGTACGCGGCGAGAATAACCTCGGTATCTGTCTCGCTGCGGAACGGATAGTCCTTCAGAGCCGCGCGGATCTCAATATAGTTGTAAATTTCCCCATTGAAGACGATCGCAAGATTTCCGGTCCTGTCGAACATCGGCTGTCGCCCTGCAGGCGTCAGGTCTATGATGTTGAGCCGGTTATGGCCAAGAGCGACATTCCCCTCCGCCAGAATTTCAACCCCGGAATCGTCCGGTCCACGGTGATGCTGAACCGCAACCATGGCTTCGACTGCCCCACGGGGTGCTCCGGCCCCGATTATCCCTGATATACCACACATTGATCTATTCAGCCTTATCCAGGCGCTCACCCATCAAGAGCTCCGCCAGCTTAAAATCAAGATCAGTATCAATTCCAACGGAACGCTCTTCGGGCATGACATAGGGACGAATGACTTGACCCCAGATCGAATTTTTTTCCATTAATACGTCACGCCGTATCAGAAAAATTGCACCATTACGCTTATAAGCGGGAGGATCGTAATCCTGACGCCGGGTGCCTTCCTTTTCTTCAAGACAATAGGGCAGCAACTGCCCATCAACGATTTTCTTCATGAGGATTGGATGGTTGGTCACCATCGGCTTAACGCTGATTACCGAATCGCATTCTCCCTGTCTGGATAAATGCAAACATTCGATAATATCCTCTGCCAAACGTAACGGTTCAGTGGGCTGCAAAATCATGACCCAGTCCAGACGGATGGAATCCCGGCCTTCAATAAACCGCACTGCATGTTGAACCACGGGAAGACTAGGCGTTTCATCCTGCGCCAGTTCAGCCGGCCGCATGAAAGGAACTTTGGCGCCATATTTCCGCGCAACCTCCGCGATCTCCTCATCTTCGGTCGAAACAACAACGCTGTGAAATTGCTCGCAAACGGAAAGGGCGACCTCAATGGTCCAGGCGATAAGAGGCTTGCCGCACAGCATACGGATATTCTTCCGGGGCACGCCTTTTGAGCCCCCCCGCGCAGTAATAAGCGCAAGAATATTTTCGGATTTATCCTGTGAAGACATACGGGGAATACTCAGATATTACGGTTGAAATAAAATCGTGTCATGTTCTCGCACCGGCGGGAATATCTGCAAATTCCCCGGGTCGATGGGGGCCATAACTCGCCTGCCCATGAGGGAGCCGGTTGCAGTCATGCCGTGGCAGCTCAAGCGGCGCTTCCTCAATATCACGGCGCACGACATCTTTGTTTCCGGTGGTGAACGCCATTTGGCACCCAGCCTCGCGAAGCAAGGACATGGTTTCTTCGGTATAAGTGTGTTTATGACCGAACGGATAGCCGAAAGCTTTTACCTCCAGACCTCCAACGGTTTTATCAAGGAAGGCAAAAGAATCAACGATCTCAGTTCGCTGATCATCAATAGCAAGATTGCTGAAAACGGGATGGGTGACGCTATGGCTACCGACGATCATGCCCTCATCATGGAGTGCGCGAATTTCCTCAACGCTCATATAAAGCCCATCAAAGAGCGCGGGCTCATCACCAAAATCCAACATAAGCCGGTCAAGTATTTCTCCCTGATTACCGGGAGCTATAAAATAATTGATTATTCTTTTAAAATCATTCGTCGCCTGATCGTTGTCCTGATGAACATAAGTTTCCATCTGAAATTCTTCCACATGCTCGTAAGCCAAAATTTCCGGACTAAGCAGACGTCTTAATGCGTCAAGCATGACGACGCCCCCATGCCGCCCCAGCAAATCATGCACGCGATGCACATTAAGAACCTTTTTTTTGCCTCCGTACAGGCCCGTCGAAACAAAGAAGATTCCCCATATGTTTCGCTTCTTCAACTCAGGGAGGACATGAAGAAAATGGTCTCTGAAGCCATCATCGAAAGTGAGAACAGCCCCTTCTGGCAGCCCTGCCTCGCCGCGAAAAGCCGCCAGGAAATCCTGTTTTTTGATAAATCCGTATTCCCTGTCCAACATGTCCAGCTGGGCCCGAAAATCTTCCAGATGAAGGTAACGGAAATTGGGGAGGCCTTCAGGGTCCGGACGGACATAGTGATAGTACAGTATTTTCATGATCTGCAGCCTGCATCCAGCCGGTCGCGTTTCCGGTGCTTTTCGTAAGTGTCCGCTGTCGGCCGGTCGAGGTCCATATCTCCCTTGGTTATATACAGGCTCCCCATGTCCCTGAGGCTCCGCATATCTTCTCTCGCCCAAACGACAAGTGAAGTCGTTGGCGGAGAGCGCATCTCGGGCGGGTGGAAGAGATGGATAAACTGGAAAAAGGAATCATCCAGAGTAGAAAACCAGCCCGCGCTTCGAAAATGACGGCTGATATTCTGGCTAACACAATAAAAATCGCTGACACTCGCATTATTTTCCCGGCAGTAATCATCAATAAACGTCACCGCCGCAGGAAAATCTGCGGCATCGCCTAGGAAATCGACGACATGAATAATCTTCATATCGCCGACCGTATCGGCCCTAAGAATAACGACAGCCCCCTTGCCACCACCCTGCACGAGAAAGCCATGGTAAGAAAAAATAGGATGCTGGGCGTAACGCCATTCTAGATGGGCGGCATCACGCGAAAAAAAATTAAATGATTGCTCAAACCCATCGATATGAGAGGCGAGGACAGAGAACGACTCTTCCTGAACCCTATAGGGAAACCACGTTGTTTCCTTGTGTTGATCAATAAGACTTTCGCCAATTTTTTCAATCTTGGCATAAGGAGCTATTGCTTCTGCATCGAAAACACGTACAAACCTGGGGATTGAACGCAAATATTCAAAGCCATTTGAAAGATAGATCTGGAGTGCCGCCTCGGTAATGCCCATACCGGCGAGCACCTCGTAGCGGCTCTGCAGAAAAGCCATCATTGACTTTCCAACGCCGCGCCCCTGGGCTTTTTTATCCACCACCCAGGTCGTCAGTTCAGCGCCTGCCCGCAGCTTGCCATCAAGCCAGAACGGCCTGTCGTTCAATCCCATAATGCCGAGGAGAGAGCCGTCTGGGTCAATAGCGACACAGCAATGGTCCCGACTCTTGTTCTCTGGCGCCTCCTTGAACTGCCACTGGTAAAACGGTTCGATCGCCAAAGCAATCCGCCGCTTCCAGTGCGCCTCAAAAAACAGGCGCGCATCCTCGGGGCTCACCCCAAGCTCATCCGCGTTTCCCACTCTGATCGTGCTGTTCAAGATTAAGAGACCGATAAAAGATTTAGCCGATAGCGGCCTTAATAGGATATCTGCTTATCAATGTTCAGTTCGGCCGTTGCAAGGATATCGGCAATTCGCTTGCCAGCCTGGCCATCCCCATAAATCTCACAGCCTTGTGCCTTTCCCAGATCGGCCTGTTTACGCAACGCCTTGGAAATCTCATTCTTGTCATGAGCGACATCCACAACATTCGGGCCGCGCTCTCGTCCCCTCTGACGCGTCCCTATATTAACTGCGGGAACACCTAGAAATGACGCCTCACGGATAGCAACGCTTGAATTTCCGGCAATACAGCGGGCGTTTCTCAACAGCCTAATGAAGTTTTCCGGAGACAGATTCTTGAGAAAATAGATATTCTCAGGGTCATGCTGCTCACGGTAAGCGCGAAGAACGTTGGATGTCACATCCGACCCGGCATCGACGTTTGGCCAAAACCAGAATGTTGGCAGGCCCACTTCATGAACCGCCTTCAATGTAATTAACGCCTGCATCCTGGCGTCTTTATCCTCCGTGGGGACAGGATGCTGCATAACGATAATATAATCTTTTTTCGTATCTACCGGGTGGCCGACACCACTTCCGCCTGTCTCGTTATAGACGTTAAAATCACTTTTCTTCTCGGATAAAATCCGTGCAGCGATATCTATGGATGGACAACCCGTCGCATAAACAGTGCCCGGATCTTCCCCCATGCGAAGAACGCGCTCTCTTGCTTCTTGGCTGGAGACAAAATGCAAGTTTGATAATTTGGTTACGGCATGGCGTACTTTCTCGTCAATCGAGCCTGTAACCTCACCGCCCTGCACATGCCCAACCGGGATGTTCAGATAGGATGCCGCTATGGCCGTCGCAATCGTTTCATAGCGATCCGCCACAGAAAGCACGATGTCCGGCTTAAGGTTATCGAAAATCGTCGATAGCTCTACGATACCGATGCCTGTCGACTTCGCACTGGTGACCAGGTTCTCACCCTCAACGAGCATATATACCGTTGCCACGGGCTTGAAGCCATCGGCCTGAATAACGTCAATAACGCGTCCGTAACGCTCCAAAAGCGCCGATGCGGCAACAACCAGCTGCAGATCCAAGTCCGGATGATCCCGCACAGCCTCCAGAACAGATTTAATCCTCGCATAACTGGGGCGGGCGGTAATAACGATACAGATTTTGCGTCGTTTTCCGCTCATTCCAAATCTTCCTCTCGTAAAATAGTGTCTTTAGACACGCCGACTTTCAGCCGTTTGCCGATAATTTCACCCATCCGCGCTGCCGGAATCCCCGTTCCAGGCTTTTTCAAGGCCACATGATCAGATGCCAAAATTATCCCAGCCGAAAGATCAATTGCGGCAGTAATGCTTTTGTTAAATATCTGCCGCAATTCTCCGAGTTCTTCAGCCATAGAATCTTTATCAATCTCTGATGCCATCATGGCTTCGATTGCCCGGACCCCCTCAATCAATTGGCCCAACTCCTGAAAGGTAACAGAAGCGGGAACATCCGGCCCGAACATTTTCCGGTCAAATGTCACATGCAGCTCAAGAACCTTAATCCCGTAAACAGCTGCGGCAAGCCCGGGATATATCGTTCCAGAATGGTCCGATAACCCGACAGGACAGCCATAACGTTCCCGCATTTTAGGGATAAGGGTAATCCCTGTTTTTTCCGGAGGCGTTGGGTAAATGGACGTGCATTGCATCACAGCAACAGGCAGGCCATGAGACCTGATCTGTTCAACAGCCGTGTCGATTTCAGACCAGGGGGACATTCCCGTCGATAGCAGAACAGGTTTTTTGTGGCCAGCTAATTGCTCAAAAAGCGGCAGATTACCGACTTCTCCAGAAGCAATTTTCCAGGCATCAATATCTATGCGTTCTAGAAGGTCAACGGCCTCGCCTGAAAATGGAGAGGAGACGAACAACAGACCTCTTTGCCTGGCATGGTCGCGCAATCCGGCCCACTGCTCTTCACTGAACTTCATCCGCTTCCAGTAATCATAGCGGGTTTTATCCTGTTGGCTGAATTTCACCCGCCATGGCTCATCAGGCGTACTCTCTGCGGCGGCAATATGAGTCTGAAATTTGATTCCGTCGGCCCCAGAATCTGCCGCGGCATCGATAAAGGCATGTGCCATCCCCAGGCTGCCATCGTGGGCCTGGGCAACCTCGGCAATAATAGCGCAATTCTCAATACCCTCGAATAAAGACATGGCTCAGGCAACCTCCAATGTGGGGGCCTCAGATGGCTCAATATTTAAACTTTGGCAAAGCCCCCGATAGGCAGCCTCAACATTCTCCGGGCGCAAAAAAACCTGCTTGTTCTTGTCTCTCCCGTATCCCGTCAGATCCATTGACACTACCTTCAAGGCCGCGACGAAACGAGCACCATCCCGGCGCGCCTTGTCAAAATCAGAAAATTTGTTGACGGCCCAATCGAGTGCATGTTTCAGATCCGATTCTTTCGTTATCGCCAAGGCATGGGGCAGAAAATTCCACGACACACGGTCGCTGAATGTCAAGGCTGGCCTTCCGAGAATCGCGGCTTCCATAGAGGCCGTTCCTGAAATTGTTACTGTCGCCGCCGCCCCCTTGATTGCATCAATGGAAGATGTATCCGGCCTAAGCCAGACAACATTCTTTATCGCCGCAATTTCCTTATAAAAATTCTTGGGCCGACGCCCCACAGCTGAGGGATTTTCCTTGATCGCCAACAACACACCCGCTGGAAGATCCCGCGCCAGAGAAATAATTGTCGCATGCTGGTTCAAATGCTCAGGCGACGACTGCATGAGGGCCGTCTCAGGCTCTTTATGCAGCGGATAATAAACAAAAGCCTTTCCGTCCAGATCCTTCAGAGTCGTCATCGCCAACTTTGAAAAGCGATTATAGGCAAGCCGAACCATGACTGGATAGAATGCCCTGTTGCGCCAAGACATCGATCTTCCTCGCTCCATCCCTCTTGCCCTGTAATAGAAATGGCGCAGAGAGTTCATAACCACCTGTTTGGCCAAACTTCTCCAGGCCATGTCCCGGCTGACAAACATATATTTCTCCAAGGCGACATCATATACCGCTGCAATATCGACATCCGGCCATTCCGACAGAGAGTCAAACGCCTCCCTCAAACCAGGATGCGTTAAATACTCATCCGTCGCCCAATAGAAATACGATTCATAGCGAGAAATGCATAAGCGCCGATAGGGAACCCCTTGGGCACGCGCCATGCAGGCCATGATCTTACTGCCATCAAGCAAAAGCGTCAGGCCCTTTGTCTTGATCTCGCTCTCCCAGAAGGCCGCCGCCTCTGACAGGGCATGAAGGAGTTGAGTATTGCTCGCTTTTTCAGCGAAAGGCGCGCGAGGATGGCGTGGCGCGCCGGCGACGAAGGGAAAACCCAGTTGCCGATCAGAAAGGGCCAACCTATTGATGGGCTCTCCGATAATCGTTTCGTATTTCCGCGCCCGGCATATGACGTCCGGCTCCACAAGGCCCTCCGCCCGAAGGGCTCGAAGATGAACAGTGCTGTTTGTCACCGACTGCCAGAGCCTATGATCTGGATGCGCCTGAAAAGCCATCTCTTCCTCATGGCTCCGCACATAGATATGAACGATCGAGTTGTGCCGCTCCCTAAGCATCCGAATCAGGGGAAGAAACAGGGATTCTTGGCCGCCTCTGATCTCAATTCCCACACAGCTTAATATATCAGAATGCATTCTTTTATTGCTGCGCATCGCTCAGCGGGGCCGACAGCACCGCATGGTGCTGCTTATTGAATGCTGGCGCATACCAAGTGGATGTCTTCATCAGAATTTCGTGGGTTCCGGATTCTTCAACATGACCTTTCTTTAGAACGATAATTTGATCAGCCGCGACGACCGTGGAAAACCCGTGGGCGATAAGAACAATTGTAACCCCCGTGTTTTCCTTGATTCTCACAAGAGCCCGGCGGAAATGTTCCTCTGCATCAGCATCAAGCCCGCTCGCCGGCTCATCAAGAATGAGGATAGAGGACTTTCGGGCAACAGCCCGCGCAAGATCAAGCCTTTGCCGCTGGCCCCCGGAAAGGCGGACACCATTTTCGCCAATGAGCGTGTCATAGCCCAGTGGCAATTCCCTGATAAATTCCTCGGCATCAGCCAGTTTCGCCGCTTTAATAATTTCTTCCTTGTTGATATCCGGATTCCCATAGCGGATATGCTGCTCCACACTCTCGTTGAAAACCTG
>JABMOR010000119.1 GCA_013203245.1 Candidatus Nitrosopumilus sp. | reverse complement strand
TGTGCCTTTTTCGATTCTAATGGTACAATTTACTCCTGCATCAGATAAAATCCGTTCAAACTCTTGGACGTTTTTTTCTGATGGACGTTGAAAATCACCTGCAGTTGGGTTAATCGGGATTAAATTCACATGAGACCCATTTCCCTTCAAAAGCCTAGCCAACTTTGTTGCAATTTCAGGCGAATCATTGACTCCGGCCATAAGTGCATATTCAAATGTCACACGACGTCCAGTTTTTTTAAAATAATTTCCACCCAGTTCAATTATTTCCTCTACTGAATTAGTGCTAGCAGTAGGAACTAGTTTTTTTCTTAATTCATTGTTTGGAGCATGAAGAGAAATTGCCAGACCTATCTGTAGATTTTCTTCAGCTAGTTTTTCAATTCCAGATTTAATTCCAATAGTAGAAATTGTAATATGTCTTTGACCTAATCCAAATCCTCTATCATGTGTTAAAATTTTTACAGATCGAATCATTTCATCATAATTTGCCATAGGTTCTCCCATACCCATAAAAACTAAATTTGTTACATGTTCTCCTCTTTGTTGTAATATTTCTGCAAAATGAATTACTTGTGACACAATATGTTCTGCCTTTAGATTTGTTTCAAATCCCATTTGTCCGGTTGCACAAAACACACATCCCATCGCACATCCTATTTGAGTAGAAACACAAATGGTTGAACGTGGATGACCACCAATTTTAGATGGGTCATATTGCATCAGAACAGTCTCTACAGAATTATTATCTGTCAGAGTAAGCAATAGTTTTGTTGTATCTCCATCTTCACTTACAATACGATGGATTTCTTTTGCCGAACCAATTGTATACCCTCCTGCAATCAAGTCCTCTTTTAATTTCTTAGGGAGTTGAGGTATATCATCAAGGTCTTTTGGAAATTTATAATAAAGCGGTAGTAAAATTTGATCTGCTCGATATCTAGGATAACCCATATCTATTACAAGTTGCTCCATCTCTTCTGGAAGTAATCTGTAAAGATCTGTCATAATGTACTAACAGATTCACAGAGGGATATTTTATAATTTGTTGATGAACTAAAATAAAAAAATGAAAAGATAGGAAAAAGAAGAATTACTCTTCTGTAGGTTCGAAATCATCAGATTCGATTTCCACTGTAGCCTCTACCTCAGGTGTTTCTACTGTAGCCTCTACCTCAAGATCTTTTGTTTTTTTAGTAGATTTTTTAGCAGTTGCCTTTTTGGTAGTCTTTTTGTCAGCATCTTCAGGATCAATTACACCTGCTTCACCTAGCGCAAAGATTACTTCCTCTTCAGGATGGTGAGGACTATCTACCATTCTAGCAATTCGTTTCTTACCTGATTTCTTAAAGTAGATTCTGTAGGTACTTGTATGTGCAACTACATTTCCACCAATTGGACGTGTTGGATCTCCAAAGAAGACATCAGGTGATGCCATAACTTGGTTTGTGGCAATTGCAGCACAGTTGTATGTTTCTGCAATTCTAGACAACAAATGAACAAAATGATTTAATTTTTGTTGTCTCACAGATAATGTTCCTCGTCCAAGATATTCAGCACGGAACAGTCCAACTGCAGAATCTGCAACAATTAATTTAACGTTGTTTTCTTCAATTACAGGACCAGCTTCTTCTAAAATTAGTATTTGGTGTGAGCTGTTATATGCACGAGCTACAATGATACGATCTAAAACTTTTTCAGGATCCATATCATGTGCTTTAGCAATAGATACAATTCTTTCAGGTCTAAAGGTATTTTCAGTATCAATATACAAAACAGACCCATCAAGACCGCCTTCTTCTTTGCTTTTTTGAACCATCACAGACATGGTATGTGCAAATTGTGTTTTACCACAACCAAACTCACCATAAACTTCTGTTAATGCTTGAGTTTCAATACCACCATCAAACAAAGTATCAAGACAATTTGTACCAGTTGTAATTTTACCAATACTTTGTCGGTGTTTGTAAATTTCAGTTGCACTTGTAAAATGACTGGCAATTATTCCACCTTCAACTAAATGTTGTCGGGCTTTTTCGACAATTTTTTCAGCAGTGTCTTTTTCCATTCCTGTAATAGATGCAATTTCAACAGGACCTCTGACGATGAGATCCATGACGTTGTGGACACCTGCATCGGATAATTTTCTTGTAGTTACAGGACCTACGCCCTCTAAACTATCTAATCTTAAATCTTCTACCATACCGTATAGTACGGTACCAGTACTTTATAAGTTTGTTGTTTGAGAAAATGATCGTAAAATAATTAAAATATTCTAGAATTGACTAACGTCTTTTTCTTCTTTGTCCAGGTTTGTTTTGACCAGGGTATCTACCTAAAGCAAATCGTTTGTTGAAGTTACTTTTGTTTGCAACACTAGAACTATCGCCTACAATCTTTCTACCTTCGACTTTAGGAGTTTGTCCTCTTACTTTACCTGCTTTAGTAAGTGAACCGTGTGTTGCCATAGTTTTGAATAAGAATTAGTGAATTTATGTATTTGTATGACTACCAGTACTTGGCTTTAACAGTCTCAATGACTTTTTCGTGTTCCTTACTCTTTCTGCGTGCATATTTCTCCATTGCACCAAGTGGAATTCCTCCAAGAGATCTTGCAAGTGCATTAAAGGCGTATCGTTGTGGGCCTTTTGAACCAGTCTTAGTCATGAATTTTTGAATACCATATTTGAAATTGTGTTGCCATGTCTTGTAAAGAACTCCGAGTTGTGCAGGAGTCATTTCTTGTCCAATGTTAAAGAATTGTGATTGTTCTAGTAATCCAATTGGAACAAATGTAAGTGCAGTAGCAGTAAACATTGAATCAGGTTGTTCGTGTTCTAATTCACTGATTAATTGAATAGTATCCCATGAATCTTCAGGAGTTTCATCATTATCAAGACCCATAATCAAAGTAAATGCTGGAATCCAATAATTTTCATTCATTGTCTTTACACCTTCTTTTACAACCCAATGCCATTCGGATGGATCGTATGGAGCAAGTTTCCTATCAGCATATTTACCAATTAATCTAAGACTTCCAGTTTCAAGTCCTGCTTGGACACCAATCATGTTATCAGGACCAGCTTTCATTATTTTTGAGAGATTTGGGAGAAGTTTTTCATCAGCTATTGCACCGGCCAACGTTCCATGTGTTGGATTTGTATGCTCCACACCAGTAGACATGATTGCAGTGAATAGTTCTTCTAATGCTTCTCTGTTTGGCTCCATTCCTTTTGCAGTTCTAGGATCCATCCCATAAACGAAAATATCATCACTGTGAATCCATGCAGATTTGGAACCACCTTTCTTTATGTTAACTTCAATTTCTTGTTTCACTTTCTCTGGAGGATAATATCTTAAAGATCTTAATGTGACATCACAAAATTTACAACCTCTACCACAACCACGCATTACCTCAACCATTCCATGCATACTTGGCTCTACAATGTTAGGAATATCTTCCAAATCAGGTCTATCCCAGAAATTTACAAATCTTCCGTGAATTTTTTTACCTTCTCTTTCAAATTCTTTAATGTTAACTTTAAAGTCGCTTCTCTTTCTGAAAGGATCCATGTTTTCAAAATCGCCGTTAATCAGATAGTTAAAGAACCTGCCAGCATGTCCGTCAATTTCAGGTGCAATGCCGCCAAGTTCGCCTTCAAGAATTGCATAAATTCCAAACTCTTCAATTTTTGCCGGATCATAGTTGTATTGCCATGTTCCAGATGCGCCAGAAATTACTTTTGCCTTACTTCCAGTTCTTGCTTTGGCAGCTTTAATTCTATGATGTAATTCGGCATTGTAAAATTCGTCGTATGAAGTTTGTTTTCGTCCATAAGTAAATGTCATAGTGACAGGGCCCATTCCAAGAGGATCCATCTCATAAGTTCCAATAACCTCGGTTTCAGGACCAATGAATTTTTCAATGTGGTTTGGATGAGCAACAACTACATCTTGCCTGCTAAACCCGTCTCTGAGTAAACCCGCCTCTAATTTTCTCAATCCATATGGAGCGTATTTTGCGACGCCATCGATATCAGGTGACCAGTTGCAGATGAAATCAAAAAGAACTTTCGGTGTCACTTGATTTCCAAGAATTTTATACCAAAAACTGTTTTTGTCCCTGTTAGGATCCACAGCTGGAGCACATCCGAAAAATGTTGCAAGAGACAGCCCCCTATAAGGAGACATCAGAGTTCTATCAGCTGTTAAAACTATTTTTGGAGTACCCATATCCTTCACGAAAAGAATTTTCTGATTTATTTTAAACCTTGCTAGTTAAATTTAGTAATTTTCCAAAATCCCAGCCTTGTTTCTATGTAAATGGCCAAATTCCTTATTTGCAGACAAATGCTCGCCATCAAATACGGTTCCGTCTCTGCAAGCAAGATCCTCGCCAACACAGCAGCTGCCACATATTCCAACACCACATTTCATCATTCTCTCAAGACTTGCCTGAACAAAGATATTTCTTGAACGGGCAGATTGCACGGTTTTGTACATCATGATTTCAGGACCGCAAACATACACTGCATCAAAACGGGTTTCATTTGTCAATTTTTCAACCAAATCAGTGACAAATCCTTTTTCACCATAACTGCCATCATCAGTGGATACAATCACATGGTGAGAGTTATTTGCAAGTAGATCATTTGCCAAGTCTTCAAAGAATACTTCATCTTTTGATTTTGCCCCAATTAACACAGTGACATCGTCAGTGGATTTTACAAAGGTGAGCAATCGCATCATGGGAACAAGACCAGTTCCCCCTCCAACTAACAGTAATTTTCCTTCTCTAAGATCAAATGAATTTCCATACGGGCCCCTTATCCCTATTTGTCCACCCACCGGAACATTGAACAGCCCAGTAGATGAAGGCCCATGTTTTCTAACTGTAAATGCAGCTTTTCCTATTTCTTTGGAAATCATTACACTCATAGGCAATTCGTTTACACCAGGTATCCAAACCATGGCAAATTGGCCAGGAAGAACATTTGGCATTATATCGTCAGAAAAAACCAAAGTTCTAACAGTAGGGGTTTCATCTATAACTTTTTGAATTCTAACAATTGTCGGATGGTTAAGATTTCTTTGCAAGACCTACCAT
>JABMOR010000118.1 GCA_013203245.1 Candidatus Nitrosopumilus sp. | reverse complement strand
TGATGATTTGCATGGATGATTTGTTCATTAGGGTTTTAAGTAAATTTGGTAATTACATAACATGTCAACAATAATTCAATACAAACATGGCAAAAATCCTGATCAGTTATTTTCTCTGGAAGAACATGAGGTCAAAAATCCAATTTCAACTACTGTTTATGCATTAGATATGGTGGGATTGACTTGGATCTTTCAAGATGATGAATGGTGATAGAAAATCATCCACAAGCAATTTCAAATGTACAAATAGTTACTCCTTGGGATATAGTGTCAAAGTTATTTGAAGTAATGGACAGGAAATAGTATCCGAGAATGATTTTACGTCTATCTGAATCTACTTTTATCCCTAAAAAGGTAACTGTATCTGTTGGAACTGCATTTGCCCAGCCTTAACTATCAACATATTCTTTAGTGTGATTTTACCAAATATTTGATCGAGTTCATAAATTCTTTCTCAGAAACAGTTTCATCTAAATACCATTTTGTGGTTTGTTTAAACCATTTGGGGATTGAGTTCTGATCTGATTTACTGATTAAATTTAAATCTGTATATTCTTCTATTGCTTTCAAAAATTCTTTGTCTTTAATTTCCCATTCAATCCATAAATTTGCTTTATTTTTAAACCATTTTGGAATTAAACTGGGATCCCCCACATGTTTTTCTTTTAAATAATTTGCATTTTCACCCAGTTTCTTTTCAATTTCAAAAATCAATACAAGATCTTTTTGAGGGTGTTGACTGCTCCATGCAATATTATCATACAAAATGGGACAAATTTTAGCATTTAGAAAAAGTTTGTGATGATCCTTAAAGTTTTCTGAATCGATTAACAAATATTCTTCATAAAAAAAATGACATAATTTTAAAATGTTTTCTGACGTTTTATAATCTTCTTCAAAATTTGGTTCATGTGCAGATATCGTAGGAATAAACGCAATTGGTAGAAGTAGAGTACATATCACAAAAACTAAAACTTTCATATTTTTAGTTATATCTTTTTATTTATTAGCACCATGGCGAATTTTTAAAATAATTAGTTCCAATATGGAATTTTTTTTAAATTTTAAATCTTAAGCAAATTATAGTTTAGAATTATTCATCTATACGATTTAGCAGGTGAATCCACGTGTAGTAAAGCCCTATTGCAGCCTTACATTCTTTCCTTGCAAACTTTTTTATGTTTTCTTAGGTTTTCCGTAGAATGAAATTCAGTACCACAAGCTCTGCATTTTTCTTTTTTCTTGTTATGTGCAATTTCCTTATGCTTTTCTAGTCTTTCAGGATATTTGAACCTCGAGCCACATTTATCACATTTTAGTTTCCTTACACTATCTACATCTACATCTACCATACTTAGTATCCTCTATTACTAAAGATAATTCCTACATTACATACATTCATTTTTTAAAATCTATTTTCACGCATATCTGCGTCCATTTCCATCCCTAATTTGGTGGCTGAATCCACGTGGATTCATCAAAGTATGTCTGAATCAGCACTTTCGGGTTTTGATTCCAGCTTGAATCAAATTACTGATAATTGATGAATAAATAATTTAACTTATTCTTAGATTCAATATTGACAATTTCATGATAGTTTTTATCAATTGATTTCCAATCAAAAACCATGTCTGATGAATTACTACAAAAGTGTAAATTGATATTAAAAGAACCTGAAATTCGTTTTGCAGGCTTTTTGGACATGATGGGCAATCTTGTTGTAGGTTCGTTTTCAGATGGGATTAAACCTCTAAAAGATGATGAAGAACGAAAAAAAATGTTCATTGAAGCAGTATTGAGGATTAGAACTAGACAAGATTTCGATGAACGTCTTGGACCTGTAGAATATGCTGCTGCAAGACGAAAGAATGTAGTCACTTTCACTTTCATATATGGCGATAAAGTTCTCTTCATATCTGCAGAGCCTACTGTTGATATTGATGTAACTGCAAGAAAAATTTTAAGTTTATTATAGTTGTTGTAAACCCAAATTTCAAAATCAATAATTAAAAACCAACACTAAAAATTACAATTCAAATTATATGTTATAAGAACAAATTGAAAGCATGCAAAACCAACTTTTTGTATTTATGGTGATTTTATCTGCATTAATTATGGTTCCTGGAACTATCCATGCAGAACATATTTTTACAGACATAGATGTATTTGCTGAATCTCTTGATATTGTTCAATTATCTTCTGATAAATTTACCATTACTGTGGATGATGTTTCATACGATTTGTATTATGGTTATCATGGAAGTTTTGATTCAATGGCATCAAATGAACCACAACCCAAACTATCCACCATGTCACTTAATCAAGAAAAAAAATCATTGGAAATTACATTTGACACTGTTCCCGCAGATAGCATATTTTGGGTAAGGATGCCTGATGAATTAATTTCTGCAGAAAAAGGACTTTTCCAAGTATTTGTAGATGGTAAAGAAACAAAATATGAGTTAATACAATTTCCAAATGATATTTCGTTGGGAATTATTATGCCGCAAGATGGACAGGATATAGAAATTATTGGAACTAGAGTTATTCCAGAATTTGGAGTTTATGCAATTTTGATTTTTATGGTTTCAATATTTGGAACAATCTATTTTGTCAGAAAAACATCTCTCAAACAAGGCTTTTAGGTTTAGTGTCGCATTAAGAAATTGAATCAATAAAGTTGAACGGATTTAACAATTATCTATCGTTTAAAAATAGGTGATGGTCTTAATCTAATCGTGCTTTCTAAAGATAAAACCATAATAATTATCGTAATTTTAGTTGGACTTGTATCTTTGGCAGCGATGATTGGATTTATTGGACAAGGAAATGTAAGACATGTTTCAATTTTCTGGCAAGAGCGCGTTGAGCAAACTGTTGCTTTTGAAGACGTTAATGGTAAAGTTCAACTTCAGGGAATTTTTGGAATTGCAGGAGAACCAAACCCTTACCTGATTACTAGAACCAGTTTTGCATATGTCTTAACTGTGATTAACAACGGTGATACTAATCATAGATTATACATTGAAGGGTTGAATGTTCAGACCGATCTTTTAGAACCGGGACAACAAGAAGTTCTTACCATTTATCCTGACAAGGAAGGAGTCTACAAGTATTTTGATAAACGAGAAAACCTTGAACCGCTGGGATTTCTTGAAGTAAAAACTGTAGTTCCTAGTGATGAATTTACAGGTATTTGGCGTGACTTGATATAATTTTTTAATTTTTCTTATCTGTTTGGCTTTTGAAATAATCTAAATTAAAAATTAACTTTTACGGATTCATTGCAGATGTTCTATCTTTTACTTTTTGATCAACTAGAGCATCTAAATATTGACCTGGCTTTCCATCGCAATTACCAATATTTACTGAATAACCATCCATGGTTTCAGCAATACATCCTGTTTCGGTGATTGCAATTATTTTTACTATTTCCATATTATGTTCTGGGGCAGTATAGAACATCAAATATACAAAAAGTAAACTTGCGACTATGACAATCACTCCACCTATGATTAAAGTAGAATTTTTACCTGATTTCTTACTATTTTTTTCACCTACTGCTGACATGTCTTTTGACTTGAGATTTTAGTTTAAAACCCTTTATTTAATTCTCACACATGATGTTTTAAAAATCCCCTTTTACAACTAACTGACTTTCGATAAACGACTATTGACCTGTAATATAATTTGATAATGTTCAAGTTCATAATTAATAATGAAAACTCTAAGAAATTGCTAAAAATCAGCGTCATTTACGGGTAATCTCATCTTGAATTATGTTGTGGCTCATTTGTTATTTTTTGATTAATAATATCTTCTGTACACATTTTATTTTATTATAATTTATTACAAATTCAATTGATGACATACCTAACATTCAAAGCCAAGATACTTTGATTGAATATCGATTGGAACCAAATTATGATTAAAACTAAATGTGATCGATGTGGAGCTGATTTAGGCACAGAAAGTAAGAAAACTAAACAAAAATTTTGTGGTAATTGTAAAAAGAAATTTGGTTTGTATCGATAACGGGTTATTGTTCTGTAGGTTTTTTCTCTGTTCTTTTAACACTGTCTTTTTTCCTTCTTACACCAAAACTAATCAAAACTAGTAAAAATCCAATCCCGATAAAAATTCCTGACAATAATTGATAAGCTCGATTTTCATCCTCTGCTATCATCAAATCAACTATTTCCTCTTCAGTCATTCCAGATTGGCCCAAAGGTTGTTCAGCAAATACAATGGTGAGAATAATTCCTACACTGATCATTACTAGTCCTCCACTTAGAATTTTTTTATCGACAAGAACCATTTCTAATACTAATTGGATTTTACCATATATTAGGCATTTTGCAGATTTTAGAAACCTTCAGGCCTTGACTGTAGCAAAAAATGCTTTGGATTCTACAAGACAGATGATAAATGGTGAGAATCTACACATTAGTGCATCAAAATGGATTGAAGTATCAAAGCAACAAGAAGTGACAATATTCCACCTGAGGGAAAAACTAGACGAATATTCATAGTGATTTAGCTAGTTAGCATTAGCTAAATTTCAATTTAGATTCTAAACTCAAAGAACCTACTAAAAATCAGCGTCATTCTAGGTAAATTCCAGTGTGGTTAAATAGAGTTTTTTAAAATAATATTTGAAATAGATTGAAACGAATTTGTGAACACTGTAATAAAAAATTCATTGGAAAAGATACACCATTTTGCTCCATGAAGTGCTATAGAGATAATATTGATAGTGTAAAAGAAATATTTGGAAATATAATAAGTAACGAAGAAAATATTAGAAAACTTTGTAATGATATTCTAAAAACCGACTCCAAAATTCGTTTTGTAGGGATATTCTATCATAATGAATTTACACATGTATCTAGGGAGGGATTAACACGTTTACTTAACAAGGTAGAATCTGAAAAAAGTGTAAGAATGTCATCAATAAGCTGGTCTACTGGAAAAACTCTATCCAATAAATTAGGCGAACCGGAATTTGGACTTGTAAAATATGGTGAAATATACAGAATCACCATACCCTTAACGGATAAGGATTTGATTATGATCAGTACAGATACTGATTGTGACATAATCAATTTGATGCAGAAAATTCAAAAAGTTAAGTATAATTTGAAAAATACCTGAAAAATTAATTGTTTATTGTTTAATTTGAAAGTAATGAGAACCGTGAATGTCCTCTTTGTTAATACAATGATGATATCTGATCAAAAATAAATGCTGTATTTCACCATTTACTTTGATTCTGAACTCTTTTTCATCAAATATTATGTTCAAAATGATGTCGATGCCAAAAAACCATTTGTCAAATTATGTAATGATGATAATTAAGCATAGTAAACTTACTAGTTCGTGAATTATCTAAAATAATTGTAAATTACTGGTACTAATTTGAAAATCATCTGTTTTTCCTAGTGAAATGAACTAATCTTATATCTTTTGACGTTTTTACAACCGTGTTGAAAATTAAATTCAAAATATTCTTGGGCTTTTTCATACTACTTACAATTGTGATTTTATCGTATATCGCAATATATGATTTTAATCAAAAAATCCTCCACTTGACAGAATATCATGACAAAATGAGTGTTCCAGCAATTGAGATTCTAACAGAATTAAATTATAAGATTGAAGAAATGTACCTTGAAACCACTCTGTATTCACTTGGAATCACACCCTCTAATGAAAGACAGCAAAATGCAAGATCATCAATATTTTCATTGATTGACAAATATGATAAACTAACTTTTGCAAAGGATTCCTTTGGACATAATCTTGCTTGGGACTCTATGCAAAATATGATGCAAACACATGTGATTGAATTTAACAACATTTTTGATGAATTTGATGACATGGCTCAGAATCTTATTGTCATGAGAGGTTCTAAAGATGTGGTGAAAATACATAATGAAGTTGAAAATCTAAATCCATCTAGAAAAGAATTTCACAGTATGGTGGATAAATCTTTGCAGATGGAAATCAACGGAAAAAATTATCAAGTGGAAAAGACAGAAACTGCAGAACAACAGATCAATTCATCCATCATTATATCAATTATAATATCAGTTGTAACAATAATAATACTTTCAGTAATCCTTTCAAATAATATATCCAAGCCTCTTTTAATTTTGAAAAAGGTAATAGATGAAATTGGAAAAGGGAATATTGAGACTAAAATTAAAATAAATGGAGATTTTGAAACAAAACAGATAGCAATAGGAATTAATAAAATGACCGAATCACTTCAAACTCATATTCACAGTATTGAAGAACATGAACGTGTCATCAATGAATCACTTTATGTAGATAATATAAACAAAAAACTCATTGAACGACAACTAGAAGAACTAAAACAAACAGACAAACAAAAAGACGAATTTGCCACAATGATTAGTCATGAGCTAAAGACACCACTAGTTCCAATCAAGGGATATGCTGAAATGCTAAAGGATCCTGACATTGCAGGTAATTTGACATCAGAACAACTTGAATATGTCAATGAGATTTATGACCACTCTGAAAGACTAGAGGCATTAATTGGAGATGTACTAGATACTCAAAAACTTGCTATGGGTCAGATGACCTTTAACCAAGAAAAATTTAGTGTGGGGGAATTTCTAACAAAAATTATGCGTGATTCTACATCACTAATGACTAAAAAACAGATTCAATTTGAGGTAAATCCAATTGAGAAAATTACAATAAACTCTGATAAGAATAGACTGCACCAAGTATTAGATAATCTAATTAGAAATGCAGTGGACTTTGTTCCTAAAAATACTGGAAAAATCGAGATTGGCGTGACTGATAAAGATAATGAAATAACATTTTATGTAAAAGATAACGGAATTGGTATTCCAAAAGACAAGCAAAACAATCTGTTTAAAAAATTCTATCAAGTTGACACTTCACAAACTAGAGAACACGGTGGGACGGGACTTGGTCTGGTAATTTGTAAGGGAATTGTTGAGGGTCTGGGAGGAAAGATGTGGGTTGAATCTGACGGTGATGGGACAGGAACTACATTTTATTTTACAATTCCAAAAAATTAGATGTTTCCAATTTTTGCGTACATTTTTTATAAGTAGAATATGTTTTTCATTTGAAAAAAACTAGGATATAATACGATAAAAGACATAATTTAACCATACTAAAAATGACTAATCTAATTTGTAATACATGTGACACAGAATTTGAATTATCTACGGGTGGTATTTTTTATGATGGCAAATTTTTTCATAAAAAATGTGATCCATTCCCCAATATCAAATGTCTTGGAATCGTATCAAATAATTTAGTTGAAAAGTAAAAAACCTATTTTGGAATATTTTAATTTGAAATATTTGAGACAAATCTGTTTTGAATCTAATTTGTACTCATTATGGAATTAGTTTTTCATTTCAAAACAACAGTTATTTTTATGGTGTTTTGTCCATGGTATATTATGAAGATTCTGATAATAGATGATATTAAGAGTATCACAAATCTATTGGATAGTTTTCTAACAAAAAAAGGTCACAAGTGTACAGTATCCAATAATGCTAATGATGGTATTGCGCTAATACAGGATAACGAATTTGATATAATACTACTTGACATGTCAATGCCAGAAATGGATGGAAATGAGTTTCTTGAAAAACTTGAACATGAAGGTTTACTGAAAAAACAAAAAATTATCGTCATGACTGCCCATTCTTTGTCTGCATTAGAAATTGAACTCTTGATGAGTAAACATGGAATATGTTGGTTTTTGAAAAAACCTCTTTCTTTATCTGAATTACTTGAAACTATTGAATCACTTCACAACATGGAGATTTCACAATGTTAGATTCTAAACTCCAATACGCTTAAGTTCATTCAAAAAAACCTAAAGAACTTTTTGATAACTTGGGATGAGCCATTCAAAATATTTCGCTAGTGTACCGTCTAAATTTATGAGTAAAAGAAGAACTGGTTTTTACAGATAATCTCTAAAAATCATATTTTCTTTACTTGTGCCTGCTTTTTACTAATCCTTTATTATCAAGATGATTGTAATTTCAAGAATCATGGTTTCAGAAAATTACGATGAGGAAGGTCTACTCAAAGTCATAAAAGCTTTCGAGTTATCTGAAAAAATTACAAAACTTACTTGGAATTGGAATAATTATTTAGATTCTGTTACACAAGCACATGAATTAATGAATCAAGGACAAAAACTTTTTGTAGAAATTTCTGAATATGAACAAAGAATGGGTTCTAATCTTAGTGTGTATCAGAAAAATAAAATTGATGAATCTGTAGAAGATTTAGGTAAACTAATTCCTTATATGAAAAATAAAATTAAACCTAAAATTTTAGAAAATAAATCATAATCCTTATTGAGTTTTTTAAGAAGTAAAAATTAATCATATACTATTTGTTCAATTTTAACTTGAACTGCAAGTAGTTTATCAAGAAAAAGTAAGGTTTCAGGCATAACACATTTACAAAAATTCACACTGTTGTCTAAAGACGGATAAAATCAAGATTGCCGCCATTTAGGTGAAAGTGGTAAGATATGCTGAATATACAAATTCTTTCAAAATCTCTTAAATTATAATTATTTTTTGAAATATTTTAAATAATTAATAATTTCTACCTGTTTTTCAAAGAAAAATGATGATCCTTTAACTACTGTCATAATGTATTATTTGATGATGTTAACCTCTGAATTAATCTCAAAACACAAGTATGCTGAACTGCCTAGTAAATTCACAATAATTTTGGCAGACGCATTAGATGAAACACTCTCGCTATTTGGAGAAAAGACCAAAGACGTGGTGATTTCAGATGCATGTGACACTTTTAACATCAATCCGACTGATTTTTTCAAGGATTTTGAGATTGTAAGAAAATCAATAATTAACATATTTGGCAAAAAAGCATCAAAGATAGTTTTTAAGGAAACTGCTGAGAATTTATCACGCAGATTAAACCACTCCTCATTCAAATCCCTAGATGAACTAGTAGAGGAAAACACTGTGATGACTATTAATTCATTTTTTCAAAGTCTCAAAGGTCATGAACATATTATTTGTCTCTGGAAAAACCCAGAAACAATTACAAAAATACTTGAGGGTTTTTCTCCAGTAAAAATTTCCCCAAAATTTGTTTTGGTGTCCAAACACCGATGGCTGATACTAATATTGCTTTTGAGGAACTTTTCAGCCATTCTAATCCAATACAATTCGAGACAGATAAAATAAACACGATACATTCCTCTAATCATTCAAAGCATCCTACTATGGTGGCAGCTGGTGATTGTACAAAATGGTTTGACGATGGACACACTGAGAAATTCTTAGCATTTGAAGAGTCACTTGGGAAATATTTTGAGCAAAATAATGTTTGCGGTTTATGTGGGTTTGATGTGACTCAAATAAATGACGATGCCATTTTAGAAAGACTGCTTCCTTGCTTTGATTATCTAATTTTAGATGATCCACATTCTATTTACAAACGAGATATATGAAATATGTCTCAACTCTATTGATTATCTGATTCTGATTGTACCAAAAACATTAAACGTTTAATCTCATTGAATGCTAATACGTGGTAAATAACATGGAGACTAAATTAACAAAAATATTTGATAATTCTCAAGGATTCAAGAAATGCTCACCAAAAAAATTCATCGATGAGATTTCTAAAAATAAACATATCCTGATGTTTTATGAAGAGCCTGAATATTCTCGTATTCTCGAATACAAGTTCATAAAAAATGGCTTGAAAAAGGGTGAAAAATGCCTTTATTGTGTAGGCGAAGACGATGATGTTGAACTTACATACCAAGGAATGAATGATTTTGGAATAGACATATCATCATACAAAGAAAAAGGTCTGCTCAAAATTATTCCTACTGTAGATCCTATGACCATTCCAAAATCCCCTGAAGAGTTTTTCAAGATTATCCTAAAAGAAGTAGAATCATTTGAGTCTATCCGAGTTGTTGGCAGATGGATTACAAAATCAACCAATGAGACTAGAGTTAAAGCAGACTTGGCAATTGAAGAATACTTTCATTCAAATTTTGATAAGATACCTGGCATTTTGCTATGCTCTTATGATATAACTGCCATTGATGAAAATGATTTGAAGAAATATCTCAAAAAATTTATGGGCTGCCATCATTCTGCAATCTTTGCACCCTCACTAGATAGTGGAATTGCCTTTGATATGAAATAACATTAATTCCTAAACTTTTGAGAAATAGACAATACGCTTAAGTTCATAAAAAATATCTTTTAATGACCATGAACAAAATATGCCCTTGTAAGTGTGGGTGTGAGCGAAAAATATCCAATGTCTATTACGATACTTGTATCTTTTGCCTACTCGGAGAACATAAAAATGAAAAATGATTCTTCTAAGAATTATCAACACGCTTAAGTTCATATTAGAATTAGAATATCCATGGCAGCAGTAATTATAATCGCCATTGTTGCAGTTGCTATTTCTGTTGCATTGGTTATAGCTTATAAAAAAGGAAAAAGCGACGGAAGCACAAATAATATAACACGAAAAAAATATTATGGTGCATAATTAATCCAACAGACACACCTCATAGGTCATGTTTCAGCATGTTTGGATGGAGTTGAATATTCTTAGATTCTAAACTGTACGCTCAAGTTCGCATCTAAAAATTCAAAAAAATACGCCAGTATATATCTACGAGAGAGACGATTCGTTCATGTTTGAAAAACTAGTTCAAAAACTGAAATTTGGTTCTGACAAGACTAACAAATCTGATAACGTAAATGCGTTTAAAGAATCTGAAAAGAAACAAAACACAGAAACAAAAATAGACGTCAAAGACGAATCTGCTAAAACAGAACAAAAATAGCAAATTTTTTATTTTTCTAAACTCTTCTTAGGCTCAATAATAAAAGGGGTGTCAAGAAAGTTAGTCAAAACTTTCAGGTGGTCTTTGAACAAAGACATTACAAACTAGTGCATCTGTCTTTTCATCTCTGTATTGCACATTGCATGAAACAAATTTTCCTTTCAGTGCACGTTCTAAATCTTCTTTTGTTTTTTCTTCATATTGTGGTTGTTCAGGATCATCGATTTTACTCATAATGATTTTTTCTATTTTCCCGTATTGGTCTTGATTGTCTTTTCTAGTGTGACTAACTAGTAATTCAAAAGCGTTGTTTGTAAGAATTGAAAGAACTGCTCCGCCTATTCCATCTCCCATAATTTGGATTTTTTTTTGTTCTATAATTACTTGTTGGCAATGCTAATTTCAAAGTCTGGCACAAGTCCCTTCTCTTGAGCCATTTCAAATAACCTTCTGATGGATTCTTCACCTGGTTCTCCCATGTTTACTGTAACTTTATTCACATACATTTTTACAAATTTCTCAATTAAACTGCGCTCTTTTCCTCTAGCATATTGCATTGCATACTCAATTGCATCATCAAAGTGTTCTATTCCAAACTCAATTGATTTTTGCAGATATTTGTCAAATTTTACAATAGTTTCCATGCCTAGGTTTGTTTTCATTACATTAATTCCAAGTGGAACTGGCAAACCATTTGTAGTCTTATCCCACCATTCTCCCACATCTAAAATTTTTACATTTCCTTCTTGTTCGTAAGATAATTGAGTCTCGTGAATTACTAGTCCCACATCAACTTTACCTGATTTTACAGCTTCTGGAATATCGCTAAAATTCATTTCTACATAATCAAATTTCCCAATCATTAGTTGTAGTAACAAGAAAGCTGAAGTCATTTTTCCAGGAATTGCAATTTTACATTTTTTAATCTCATCAATTGTCATCTGTTTTTTAGCGGTAACTATTGGACCATAATTAATTCCAAAACTTCCACCACTTCTCAATATTGTATATCCTGGAATGTAAGCACATGCATGAACTGAAACCGCAGTTACATCAAGTACTGGGTCTGTTGCTTTACGATTCAGTTTTTCAATGTCTTCAATAACATGATTTACTTTAAAATCTGGAGATGGTACTTTACCTGTAAACATTCCATAAAACATGAATGCGTCATCTGAATCAGGTGTGTGTCCTACAGAAATTTCCATGCTTATTTTCTAAATTATCGTAATAAATATCCCAACCAACATAATGGGGCCAAAAACAAATGAATGATAATTTCTTTGTATGCTGAAAAAGATTGTGGGGTTTCAAATCATACGATCTAGCATAAGGCTAAGATTTAATACCTGAATCTAAAGTTTTTCGAATATGGCAAAATTCAAGTCAACTGCTGAGGTTATGAAGATTATCAAGAATAAGAAAAACATTCGTAATTTTGGTGTTATTGCTCACGTTGACCATGGTAAAACAACCATGAGTGACAGCCTTTTGGCATATTCTGGAATTATTGCCCCTTCTGCTGCTGGAAAAGCACTTGCAATGGACTTTGATAAAGAAGAACAAGCAAGAGGAATTACAATTTACCAAGCTAACGTGACTTTACTGTTTAATCAAAAAGATGAAGAATACGTAATTAACATGATTGATACCCCTGGACACGTAGATTTCAGTGGAAGGGTTATTCGAAGTCTTAGAGCCATTGATGGTGCAGTTGTAGTGTGTGATGCTGTTGAAGGCATCATGACCCAAACTGAAACTGTCACTAGAATGGCACTTGAGGAGAGAGTTAGACCAGTTTTGTTTATCAACAAAGTAGACAGGCTCATCAAAGAACTAAGGTTAACTCCAGAAAAAATGCAAGCACAGCTAGTAGAAGTAGTTAACAGTTTTAATCAATTAATTGACACATATGCCGAACCTGAATACAAAGAAAAATGGAAAGTATCTATTCAAGATGCTAGTGTAACATTTGGTTCTGCAAAAGATAGATGGGCAATTAATATCGATATTATGAAAGAGAGAGGAATCACATTCAAAGATGTAATTGATGCATATACTAATGAAAAAGTTTCAGACCTTGTAGAGAAAGCACCACTGGCTGATGCTGTACTTGGAATGGTTGTAAAACATCATCCTGCACCTGCTGAAGCAGTAAAGTATAGAATCCCACAAATTTGGAAAGGTGATTTGGAATCTGATGTTGGAAAAGCATTACTTGCATGTAGTGATGATGGCCCAACAATTATGATGGTTGTAAACATGGTTTTAGATCCTGCAGCCGGACCTGTGGCAATTGGAAGATTATTTTCTGGTACTATCAAAGATGGTCAAACTCTCAATATTATAGATGAAAAAAGAGAGGGACGTGTTCAATCTGTTAATTTCTTTATGGGTAATCAAAGAGAACAAGTTGGAGAACTGGGAGCAGGAAACATACCTGCATTATTAGGATTAACTGAATGTAGAGCAGGAAATACATTGTCATCCGTAAAGGGCATTCAAATGTTTGAAGGTGTCAAATATGTTTCAGAACCTGTTGTGCAAATTGCAATTGAACCAAAACATCCTAAAGATTTACCTAAACTCGTAGAAATTCTAAGACAGCTGACCATTGAGGATCCAAACCTTATTGTGAAAATTGATGAGGAAAGTGGCGAGACAATTATTGCCGGAATGGGTGTATTGCACTTGGATGTTGCAACTCACAGAATTCAAGATGCAAAATGTGAGATTATAACTTCTGAACCTCTGATTAACTATAGGGAAACTGTGAAAGGCGGATGTGAACCAATCATGGCAAAATCTCCAAATAGACACAACAAAATTTTCATGAAAGTGGAGCAACTAGAACCTGAAATCGCACATATGCTGAGAACTGGTGAAATCAGTGATTTGAAAGACAAGAAACAAGTTGCAGATTTACTCAAAGGAGCTGGTTGGGATACTGATACAATAAAGAGAGTAATGAAATTTGATTCCCGTGGAAATGTTTTGATTAACGGAACAAAAGGTGTTCAGTTTGTTCAGGAATCCACTGACTCTATTAATTCTGGATTTGAAGATGTAATGAAAGAAGGCCCGCTATGTAAAGAACAGATGAGAAACTGCAAGTTTATCTTTACTCACTTTGTTCCTCACGAAGACACAGCACACAGAGGTCTATCTCAACTAGGCCCTGCATCAAGAAGAGCATGTATGGGTGCATTACTAACTGCTGGCACTGCAGTTTTAGAGCCAACATTGGCAATTGAAGTTCGTGTACCGACTGATTTAGTTGGAAACGTTGCAACAATTCTTTCTGGTAAACGTGGCAAGGTACTTGACATGTCCCAAAAAGGCGCCTCCAGTATTGTCATTGGTGAAATCCCCGCATCTGAAACATTTACTTTATCTGAAGCAATGAGAGGCCAAACTGCAGGTCGTGCAACATGGAATACTTCCTTTAAGGAATGGACTGAAGTTCCAAAATCAATGCTTGCAACAGCTGTTGCTGATATTAGAAAGAGAAAAGGTTTAGCACCGGACCCACCAGGTATTGGCGAATATATCGATAAAGAATAATTTTCTTTCAGACAAACTTTTTCACTTTAATTCAAATTTTCATGGATGATTTCTTCCTGAAGTTTATATCAAAAATATGAATAACTGAATCATGTTTCACCTAAAAAAGAAAAAAGAGATGGAAATCATACGGATTCCACCCTTTTCCAGTTTTAGAAAATAGATGGCAAACTAGTGATTTTGAATGTCTCCTCTGAGTTATCAAGAAATTTAGCTTTATGTCATTTCAGATAACTTTCGAATGTGACTAGTGTCATTTTTTGCCAGTAAATTTATGGCTTTTTGCATTTCTTTGATATAATCATCATAATCTTTTTGATTCCTCTTGAGTACAGTACATTCTTTGATAATGGATAATGCTTTGAGATTTTTGTATTGTTCATAGTCAACAAAACAAGTGTATGATTTCTCATCATCCATGAACGTGTATGCAATCTTGAATGCCATACATTTATCAAAAAGGTATGAATTTAAGAATTTCTCCAAATACATAATTTCGTACTGTAATGTTTTTTGAATCTCTAGACGTCCATGTAAAATTTCAAATTTTCTTTTCATAACAATTTGCCCTGATCTAGATTTTGAATTGTTTGTTCAAATGAACAAACAATCCCTTTACGCCTAATACGTCAAAATCACTCATTATTTACCATTAATTGACTCTCATTACCACT
>JABMOR010000117.1 GCA_013203245.1 Candidatus Nitrosopumilus sp. | reverse complement strand
CGATGTAGATGGCAACAGGTCCAGTAGAGTTTGATGTTTCACCGATTGTAAATGGATCACCAGTTACTAATGATGGAATCAATGTAACTGATGGATCATTCAAATCTAGATCTTCATCTACTCTGCTGTTCTTGTTTGCATCACGATCAACTAAGACTATTGGAATCTCTTCACCAGAGTTCCATTCATCATCAGTTGCTTGAATATCAATTGTTGCAAATCCAAAGCCTACTAGAACTGTAACAGGAGTCTCATTGTAATCAATAGTTGCAGATGTGCCTCTTTTGGCAGTATTTGTAACTTTGATTGTAGAAACATCTGATTCATCATATGTTCCAAAGACTCCGCTATTGGGTCCCTGTTCTGTAATTGTAATTGGTTGACTTCCTGCTGGTAATCCTAATGCATCAGTTACTGCGTTACCATTAGCATCAGTTGCTACTCTACATGTGGATGCAAGTTGTGGTGAACTACAAGTGATGATAGAATCATCTGTGTCTTGTAATGTCAAAACTGCGGTTCCACTGTTTTGTGTATCTGCATTTAGTATCAAAATACCGTTATCTTCAATCATCATAGATGTAAGATTTCCTTTAATGTTTATGATACCATTTGCGACACTAGCTCCTGCGGCTGCACCGTTTTCATTGAAGACTTGGTAGTTGGTACTAAGGTTTGTTGCCAAAGTTCCAAATGTCCATGAATCTTCATCGGTTGGATCTATGTTTAACCATGGATCTGTTACAGTAACGTGTACTTGTGCATTACGAGTATATACAGAACTATCTAAACTTGCACTAGCAAATTGATCAACAGTATCAAAAGTAAGTGATACTGATTGAGCACCACCACCTTTGTTATACTGTACGACAACGTTACCAGTTGGGTTTAGAGAGTATAGTTGAACGAAAGGCCAGACATCAACATCTGAAACACCAATTTGACCGATTCTATCACCAGTTAATTGTGTATTCATTTGTTTTGCTTCTCTTACAACATTCATGTGTCCAGTATTATTTGTAAATGCAATTGCTGCATTAAATACATCTGAACATTGAATTGTAAGTGGACTACCTGTAGATGTACCGTTTGCACCGGCAGCTGTTGTAAGGTTGCCTAGTGGAATTGCAACACCAACTGTATCACTGACACTTATGCCAAGGAATGTTTCAGTTGTTGTTCCAGTTGCACATAAAGTACCAAAGTTTAATCCTTGGCCTTTGGTTTTTGCGGTATAATCTGCAATAGATGCTTGTGTTCTGTCTGCAAAGTAACCATACCAGTTACCATCTACGGCTTGAACCATTCTCAGGTTCTTGCCGTTTATTGTAACGTCTGGTTCACCTTTTGCTTGATCTGTATCGTTAATGTCACTATCAATTACAACTACTTCAATGACCTGAGGTCCTGACATGTAGTTATTGAACTGTGAGTTCTCTGCGGAAACAAATAGGTTAGCGTTAGCTGCATGAGCCATTGGCACCATTCCTGGTGAAGCAATGACCATACCGCCTGCTAACATAATTGTCATTAATGTAAGACTAGTTATTTTACGTCCTATTTCGTTATTCATGTTATTAGTTTTTTTCAGTAAAATTAGTATAAAAGACTAATGGACGAATTGTCCACAATTGGGTTATTTTTTGTAATTTTTTTATAGAATTGATGGAATTGATGAATATTATAGATTATTACAACATAATAATCATATTTTACATCATGAAATAGTGATTGATCCATATAATTTTTACATTTTAGTCATAATTTATGTAATTTTTACAGACTATTTTATGCCTTGATCTCTTGGCCTAGTAAGATCTTGTATAGCAACATAGCATCATGTTCATCTTTTGAACCCACGATAACAGCAGATCCTTTCTTCATAAAACTTACAGATAATTCATTAGTTCTCATTGACAAACCCAGATTTCCCTGATTTTCTACAATGAAACCTTTTTCCTTTGCAATATTAGTTACAACATCTACATCAATATCAAATGTTTCTGTAGGAGTAATAGAATAAGTTCTCTTACCGCGATTACGTCCGCATAATTCTTCCAAAATCAATTCTTCTTGTGGTATCTCTTCAAGTTGTCCTGTTCCACAAATTGGACATTCCTCAACTCTGAAAGTTTTGGTGAAATTAAAATCCAAGTTTTCTAAATCAATATGTAAAATTCTTTGAGAAAGATTTGGAGTTTTTCCAAGAATTATTTTAACAGCTTCTGCAACTTCAATTGCACCAACTATGGAAAGTATTGGTGGATGAACACCCTCAATACTACAGGTAGGCATTGAGTCCTCATCAAGTGATGGAAACATGCAATAGTAACATGCAGATTTTTTTGGTAAAACAGTAAATACTTGTCCAGATGTTCCAACTGCAGCTCCTGTGACAAATGGAATTTCAAATTTTACACATGCTTTGTTTAATGCATATCTTGCATTGACACTATCAAGTGCATCAATTACAACATCACAACCTTCAACAACTTCTAATGCAGTGTAATCATTTACAGATATAGCCAATGCTTCAATTTTACAATCAGAATTTAGTTTATGTAATTTTTTTGCAGCAACTTCAACTTTAACTTGACCAACATCATCTTCATCAAACATCATTTGTCTATGTAGATTTGAGAGTTCTATTACATCTCTATCAACAATACGTAAGGTTCCAACACCCATTGTAGCTAGTCTAGAGATAATCGGATGTCCTAAACCACCAGTTCCGACAACACAAACTTTGGCATTTTTTAATTTTAATTGCCCACCATAGCCAATTTCTTCAAGCATCACTTGTCTTGAAAATTTATCCAATTCTTTTGGAGAAAGTTCTTCTGAACCACCAGCTACTGCAGGCAATATGTAAACTTCATCGCCATCTTTTAGAGGAGTTTCCATGCCGCTGGAGAATTTTGCATTTTTTCCATTGATGTAGATATTTATCAATGAACGTGGAGTTCCATCTCCTTCTAATACACGACGCTTAAAGTCATCACCCATGATTTCAGATAATTTTGCAAATGCATCAGTTAAGGAATCAGCTGAAATCTCTGTTTTTTTTTCTCCGCCGCTTTGATTAAGCACGGAAGGAATTGTAAATGTGATATCAGCCATCAGTTCACTACCGCCGAAATTTCTTCAATGTTTGCCTTCATTACTTTAGGCTTTTGTAAAACTTCCATGATTGATTCAGTTGCTTTAAGACCATTGCCAGTAACATAACACACTACTCGATCATTTTTGTCAATTTTTCCCTGCTCAACCATTTTTTGAAGAACAGATATTGATACACCACCTGCAGGCTCGGTGAATATTCCTTCAGTTCTAGCCAAAAGTAGTATAGCGTCTAAAATTTCTTTATTGTTACATTCTTCGGCAAATCCGTTGTATTGTGCTAAACGTTTCAAAACGTATCTACCATCTCCAGGATCACCGATTGCCAAACTTTTTGCAATTGTATCAGGATGCTCAACTGGAATCACTTCTTTGCTATTTTTCTTAAATGCATCAACTATGGGTGCACAACCATGTGGTTGTGCTGCAATCATATGCATGTTAGAAATATCATCAAGCAGTGAAACAGTCTGTAGTTCTTCAAATCCTTTACAAATTGCATTAAGCATTGCACCACTTCCAACTGGTATTATTAATTGATCAGGGACTTGCCAATCAAGTTGCTCTGCAACTTCAAATGAAAATGTTTTAGAGCCTTCCACGTAATGAGAACGCATGTTAATGTTCACTATACCGATTCCTTTACTGTCACCAATTTGTGCTGCAATTCTGTTTGCATCATCATATGTCCCATCAACTGCGATATAGTTTGCACCGTACGATAATGCTTGTGTAATCTTTGCCATCTCAAGATTGCTTGGTGCAAACACATGGCATGGCAATCCAGCTTTTGCTGCATGTGCTGCAGTTGCTGAAGCTAAATTACCAGTAGATGCACATCCGACTGCGGACAATCCAAATTCTTTAGCTTTAGATATTGCAACCCCAGCTGGTCTATCTTTGAATGAAAATGTTGGATTTACAGAATCATTTTTAATGTAAAGATTGTTTAATCCTAGTTTTTTTCCAAGGTTGTCAGCCTTTATGAGAGGAGTCATGCCAGCACCAATACTTACAATGTTTGATTTATTTTCTATTGGAAGTAATTCAAAATATCTCCAATAGGTATGTCCACGGTTAGAAAATGTGTCTTTTGTTAATTTAGGAAAATTATATTTTACATCTAGTGGGCCAAAACACTCATCACAAATATACTTGAAAGCAGTGTCATACTCTTTTTTACATTCTCTGCATTGTAGTGAGGTTCTAGTCAAGATCAGTATATCCTTTGAAAACATAAATAAAAAACCCTATTATCAAGTTAAGTAGTACTTAATTTTAATGGTTAAAAATATAGTGAATACTAATCATCATAAGGGGAATGATAGGTAAGACAGTAAAAAATCAAATTTTTCGGAATTATCAGTTATGAGGAAGGTTTTTAGATATTTTTGTAAGAGTATTATTGTGAATGATAAAATTGTAATTCCAATTATCATAGGAGTTATCATAATAGTAGTAGGAATCATTGCAATAACAAATCAGGAATCAAATCTGATGGAGGTTGAAGATACTCTGAATAAAGAATTACAACCAGAAAAAGAAATTAGTCCAGAAATTCAAGAAAAATTAGATAGTATTGAGAAAATAAATTTAGAAAATGAATATTCACCAAAAGAAAGAGAATGGATAACTTCAGGACCATTTCAAATTGATCGAAGTGAATATGTATTAGGGGAGAAAATTTTTCTCAGAACTGGGGGATTGGGATTTGATGAGAAGGGTCAAGCAGCATTTCTCAGACCATTAAACAGTACTCACTATGAAGTTTATCTAACAATACCATTTGATGGCTCTGATAGATCTGCATTTAATTATTATTTACAACCACAACTTACAAAATTAAGAGGATTTTGTTCTGCAGATGATTTTGTAGGAGATTGGCGAGTTGTTTTTAGAGGAACTGATTATCCTAATTTAGAATTTAAAATAACTAAAGATATTCTTCCAGGAGATGAAGAAGATTTCGAGCCAGTTTGTTAAATTATTTTTCTAAATTATTGTGAAAACAAACTTTATCACCCAAATGACAGGCAGGTCCTGAAGGTTCAACTAGATAAATAATTGCATCAAAATCACAATCAACTAAAATTTCTTTAATTTTCTGAGTATTACCTGATTCTTCTCCTTTCATCCAGAGTTTATTTCTAGAACGGCTCCAGAACCAAGAATTTCCAGTCTTTTTTGTAAGTTCTAATGATTTTTTATTTGTATAGGCTAATGTCAAAATATCTTTTGTATTTGCATCCTGAACAATTACAGGAACTAGGCCACCGCTTTTCTCAAAATCTATTTCATCAATGGATTTTTCCATGTTGAATAATATGAAAATCAGTATTATAATCTTACAGGAATGCCTCTGTTTTTCAAGTATGATTTTACACCATTTACTCCATGTGTTTGATAGTGGAATATTGAAGCAGCAAGAGCAGCATCTACGTTTGATTCCTTAAAAACATCAATCATATCATCAGGTTTTCCACAACCCCCTGAAGCAATAACAGGAATAGTTACAGAATCAACGACATTTTTAGTCAGTAAAATATCATATCCATCTTTAGTTCCATCCTTATCAATACTTGTAAGAAGAATCTCGCCTGCACCTAATTTTTCAGCATCTTTAACCCAATCAATTACATCTAATCCAGTCCCTTCTTTTCCACCATAAATAAAAACTTCAAACCAAAATGATTTATCATTTTCAGTGAAAATATTTTTTGAATCATCAATGTTGTAATTTCTTTTTACATCAACTGCTACCACAACACATTGCCGTCCAAATAATTCCATTAATTCTGTAATAATTTTAGGGTTTTTTATGGCACCAGTGTTAATTCCAACTTTATCAGCACCATTAAGTAAAATATTTCTTGCATCCTCTAATGATTTGACTCCGCCACCGACGGTAAATGGAATATCAATTACAGACGCTACTTTTCTAACCAAATCTTTGATTGTTTTTCGTTGTTCATCAGATGCAGTAATGTCTAAAAAGACCAGTTCATCTGCACCCTCATTGCTGTATTTTTCTGCCAATTCCACAGGATCACCTGCGTCTTTAATTGATTCAAAGTTTAACCCTTTAACGACTCTGCCATTTTTTACATCCAGACACGGAATAATTCTTTTAGTTAATGTCATGATAGTTTTTTTGCCTCTTCAATTGAAACTTTATTCTCATATAGTGCTTTTCCAAGAATTACTCCAAATGCATTTTTTTCTTTTACGTCTGCAACATCACGGATATTTGAAATTCCCCCACTGGCAATGATATTTGCATTAGGCAAGTTACATGCTTGTTCTAAAAATTCTAAATCTGGTCCCTCCATAGTGCCATCACGACTAACATTTGTTAGTAAAAATTCAGTAAAGCCCATTTTTAAAAATTCATTAATTGCAGGAATTAACTTAATTCCAGTATCTTTTTGCCAACCGTTAATTACAATTTCACCGTCTTTATGATCAACTGAAATTACAATTTTTTCTGTTCCTAGTTCAGACAGTAATGATTTCAATAGGGATTTGTCTTTGAATGCCAAAGTTCCCAAAACTATTCGTTCGGATAATTTTGCTACTTCTAAAACTAGAGATTTATCTCGCAAACCGCCAGCAACTTCAACTGGAATTGAAACTGATTCAAGAATTTTTTTAATCATATCAAGATTAGAGCCAATCCCAAGGGTTGCATCTAAATCAACTAAATGAAGAATATCTGCGCCTGCAGATTCCCATTTCTTTGCAATTTTTACAGGATCATCACTGTACACGGTTTTTTGTTTAGGATTCCCTTTGTACAATCTAACAACTTTAGCATCCATAAGATCAATTGCAGGAATTATTTTCATTTTTTACACTCTTTGAGAAAATTCTTTAACATTATTTTTCCTACAGTACTTGATTTTTCAGGATGAAACTGTGTACCATAGAAATTATCATGTTCCACTACAGCAGGAACTTTAATTCCATAATCGGATTCAGCAGTTATAATATCATTTGATTCAGGTTTTACCCTATACGAATGAACAAAGTATACCCATGAATCGTTTTCTACTCCTTCAAGAATTTTTCCAGGTTTTTTTATTTCAAGATTGTTCCATCCCATGTGAGGTACTTTCATCGAAGAAGAAGGAAGTACAATTACTTCACCCTCAATAACATTCAGACCTTTCTCTTTTCCTTCTTCACTTTTTTCAAAAAACATTTCCATTCCAAGACAAATTCCTAGAACAGGCATATTTTCAACATATTCTTTAAATTGAATTTTAGAAAAATTTCTAATACTGTTCATAGCAGGATCAAAATTACCCACACCTGGAAGTAACAAACCAGAATACGTATTTTCATTATCAAAATTAGTTATTACATCAACTGTAGCTCCTACTTTTTCAAGAGAATTTTTTAGACTGAAAATATTTCCAGCACCATAATCAAAAATTGCAACACTTACCATTACATTAAACCTTTTGTACTTGGAATTCCTTTTTGTTTTTTATCTAATGATGACGCATATCTTAACGCAACAGCAAGTGATTTTATGGCAGCCTCAACTTTGTGGTGATCATTATCCCCATACTTTACAGTGAGGTGAATACAACTATTGAGATTTTGTAGTAACGACTGGAAGAAATGCTCAAGATCCTCTTTTGATACATCTTCAATTTTATTACGTTTAAGAGACAATGTTAATTTCCAAAACGGACGTTTCACTAAATCAATTGAAGCCTCTGCAAGAGATTCGTCCATCGGAACAGAAGCATAGCTAAATCTAGTAATTCCACTTCTAGAACTTAGTGCCTTGTCAATTGTTTGTCCTATTGTAATTGCAGTGTCTTCAATCAAATGGTGTTCTATACCATCATTTGATTTTGCATCAACTTTGAGATCCATCATACCATGTGTTCCAAATGATACAATCAAATGATCAAGAAAATTTATTCCAGTTTTGATGGATGTTTTTCCTGATCCATCAAGATTTACAGATGCTGAAACGCTTGTTTCTTTTGTATTTCGTTTAATTGATGCTTTTCGTGGTGCCATTTTTCTCACAGATTATGTAATTTGCATCATTCTAAATTTAATACCTTTGGTAGTAGATTAATTGAATCCAACACCAAAATAGCATCATTTCTCTCAAATAGTTCTAATTTTTCTTGTGGATTTTTACTAGTACCTATAATTCCGCAAAATGTAGTGTTATGTCCTAAATTAGTAGTTCTTTTAGCCATAATAAAATCCTCCATAGAATCTCCAACATAAAGAGTTGAAGTACAATTCATTCCATTAATTGAATTTAAAAGAGATTGAGGATTAGGTTTTGCAAGTTCACGTGGTTCATCCTCAAGAAACATAGAATTATCCAAATTGAATTTTGTTAGTAGTGATTTTAAAGAATAACTTACAGATTCTTTTCCTCTTCCAGTTACCATGGCAATTTTTGAATCAAACTTTTTCTGCAATTTTTCAAATAAAATATCATTTAAAATTACATCGTCTTGTTCAATCAATCCAGGAGCAGAAAAGTTTGAAGTATTGTTGAATAATTTTTTGTATAATTCAGGCCCATAAAAAATCTGATCAAATATTTGATAGAGAGGATTATCATGATGAGTTCCAGGATATGATAGCTGTTTTTTAATATCAGAAATATCGATTTGATTTTCAATGTATTTTTCTACAGAAATAATACCACTAGAATCAGAGTTTTTGATAACATCAAAAATAAAACTAGTTTGATCTTTTTCTAGTTTTTTAGCTGCAACAAGTGAAATTATTGCAGCATAAGTCAAATCAACTTCATCATTAAATCCCCCAGTAGATTTGAATCCATCAATAATTTTAAAATCAACATTAATGGAAGAGTTAATTTTTGCCAAATTTTCTAAAACATATTGAGTTGTTTTTATTATTGCTAGATCATATGATTTTGTAATATCAATTAATACCCCGTCGCAATCAAAAATTATCGCATCTATTTTATTTAGTATTTGAATTTTAGAATCATCTGTATAGATTCCTTCAGATTGTTTTGATAAAGTCATCCCAGTAAATCACGAATAGCCAGTAAGAATTTTGAGTTCATTTCTTTTGTTCCAATAGTTACTCTAAGACATCCATCATGATTTCCAATTTTACCTAGTTTACGAATTGAAATTCCTTGTTCTGCAAGTGCAGAGTAGATACGTTTGTAGGCACCATGAGCATCAAAAAGCACAAAATTAGCCTTGGAATCAAAGACCTCAAAGGCATCAAAAGTTTGTAAAGTTTCAATAATTCTTTTTCTTTCAGTTTTGATACTATCAATAGTATCTTTCATTAGTTTTGATTTTTCCAATGCGTGGATTCCAGATTCGATAGTAATTGTGCTAACAGGGTATGGATATTGTAAAACATTCATAAAAGTTTCAGTGAATTTTTTGCTTGCAATAAAATAACCTAATCTTAATCCTGCCAATCCAAATGATTTTGAAAGAGTTTGAACAACAATCAAATTATTTTGGGTCTTGACCATACTTGAAAGAGAATATTCACTAAACTCCCCGTACGCCTCATCAATTATGACAAGACCTGTAAAAGATTTTACAAGTTTCTGTAATTCACTTTTTGTAAATTGAAATCCAGTAGGATTATTTGGAGAGTCAAGGTATAGAATATCCGCATTTTTAGATTCCTTTAGAAAATCCTTAATATTTAATTTCATATTATCAGAAAAAGGAATTGCAATTAATGGAATATTATATAGTTTACAACGTTCTTCAAAAAATCCAAATGTTGGATTAGATGTGAGAACTTTGGTTTGTTTTGATGCAAAATTTGAAAGTATCAAATCTAAAATTTGATCAGAGCCGTTACCTACACCAATCATAGGTGAAGGCATTTTAATGAATTTTGATATCGTATCAATTAATCTTTCAACTCCACCTAGAGGATATTCTCTAATATCAGAATTTTTTTTTGCAAAAGAAATTATATCATTTTGAAATTGTTTTGGAATAACATAATTTTCATTAGAGTCAAGTTTTATTGAATCTTCAACAAGTTCTGGTTTTTGATAACCACCTATTGAACTGAATTTTTTAATTTTTTCTTCAAACCAGTTTTTATTCAATTTAATCTACCTCTTACTGCCTCATAGTGGTTTGTAAGGCCTTCAGCATTAGTCAAAACTTCAAGATGTTTTGAGATTTTTGATAATGATTTTTTTGATGATGTAATTTGGGTGTTTACTTTGATAAAGTCCAAAACAGATAACGAGCCTCTGATTTTTCCAAATCCATTGGTGGGTAGAATGTGATTTGAGCCTAGAATATAGTCACTTGCAGATGATGGAGTGTTGTTTCCAATCAAAACAAGTCCTGAAGAAGTAATTTTTGAGGATATAGATTCAGAACTTTTCATCATTATTTGTAAATGTTCAGGAGCTAGAATATTTGCAAGTTTTATCATATCAGAATTAGTTTTACATATTCCAATAAATCCATTATTTTTTAGACTAGATTGGGCAATTTTTCCTCTTTGAATCTTTGGAATTAATTCTGAAACAATTTTGTTCACTGACTTTGCAAGATTCTCCGATGTTGTAATTAAATAGCAAAAAGTATCAGTACTGTGCTCAGCTTGAGAAATTAAATCCAGTGCAATGAATTTTGAATTCGCTGAATTATCTGCAATTATTCCCAATTCAGTTGGACCTGCAAGCATATCAATTCCTGTCTGATCACTTATCATAAATTTAGCAGTTGTAACAAATGCACCACCGGGACCTACAATTTTATCAACTTTAAGAATAGATTTTGTTCCATAAGATAATGCTGCAATAGATTGCACACCCCCTGTTTTGTAAATTTCACTTGCACCACAAATATCAGCACTAACGATAGTTAATGGATTGATCTTTCCATCAGAATTAGGTGGAGATACAACTACAATTCTTTTGACTCCCGCAGTTTTAGCTGGAACTATAGACATAATTGCAGAACTTGGATATTTTGCTAATCCACCAGGAATGTAGCATCCTACACTCTGAATAGGAATGAATTTTTTTGAAATTTTTACCCCATCATGATTAATTGTTTTATTTTTTAAAAGTGATTTAACAACAGATTCTGTTTTTTCAAGTCTATTTTTTGCTAATCGTAATGCAGCAAGTTCATTTTTTGATATTTTAGAATATGCATTTTTAATTTCACTTTGAGTTAAACGTAATGAAGAAATGTTTGCTTTGCTAAACTTTTTTTCATATTTTCGAATTGCAACATCGCCATTTTTTTTTACATCTTTTAGAATCGATTCAACTATAGTTTTGTTATTTTGAGGCTGTTTTGGAAGTATTTTAGCTGCAAACTGTTCAACATTAGTTACTTTGATTATTCTCATCAATTTTCTTCGTCACGTTTTATCTCCTCAAGTTCAAGTATTTGTTTAGGTTCATGAACTACAAGGCCTTGAGCAATCTTCCTTAATTTAGGAATGAGTTTGTGGAATTCTTCTTTTTGAATTACGGTATTCACACCAAACCATCCTTCCTCACTTAGTGGACTGATTGTGGGTTTTTTGAGTGATGGCATCTGTGTCAAAAGTTTTTTTAGATTTTTTTCTTCAACATTTAGATAAATGTGTAAGAATTTCTTGCCTTGAACTGCACCTCTCATCAAAGTTATAATGTCAAATATTTTTTCACGTTTTTTAGGATCTTTTAATGATTTTTTATTCACAATCAAATGTGCAGTTGAGGTAAGAACTTCATCTACAATTTTGAGTTTGTTTTGTTTTAAAGTTGTACCAGTTTCTGTTACATCCATAATTGCATCTACATCCTCAGGTGGCTTTGCTTCTGTAGCACCAAATGATAAATGAATTTGAACACTTTTGTTATTTCCCAGTCTAACCCAGGGAGTAACAATTAGTGGATCTTTAGAACCATAATATTTTTTATAAGATTTTGATTGTTTTAGAAATTTTGATGCTGTTGTAAGATATTCAGATGAAATTCTAAGTGTTTTCTTCTTTTTAGCATAATCTGCAATCATTTCATCAAGATTTTTGTAGTGATATTTGTCAGGAAATGCAATTACTAATCTAATTTTTCCATATTCTAAATCCAAGATAGGTTCAACATCAGAATTTGTTTCCTGGACCCAATCCTTTCCAGTAATTCCTACATCATACAGTCCTTCTGCAACTAGGGTTGGAATTTCTTGAGGACGAAGCATTTTGACAACAATGCTTGGATCATCTAGATATACTCGATATGTTCTGTTTTTTCGATTTACTTTAGTAAATGATCTTTCTAATAGTTTGAAAGTAGCTTCTTCTAAACTTCCTTTTGGAATAGCAAATTTTACTTCAGACATTTTTAATTTTTCACTTTTTAGGTATATAATCTCATGTTTAAATTTGCTCAAGTAATTCTTTAGCTCTATCAAGTGAAATTTTCTTTTCTACAATCATTTTTTGAACAATTTCATCGATTTGATCAGGTCTAGCACCTGCAGCAGATGCTAAATTTCTTGCATGAAGACGCATGTGTCCTTTTTGAATTCCTTCAGTTGTAAGAGCACGAATTGCACTATAATTTTGAGCCAAGCCTGTGGCAGTCATTACACATGCAAGTTCTTGTGCAGATGTTGCTCCCAGAATTTTTGTACAGACTTTGGCTACTGGATGAACATTTGCAATTCCGCCCACAATTCCTACAGAAAGCGGCATTTCTAGAGTTCCAACTAGATTTCCCTCATCGTCCTTACTCCATTTACTTAAAGAGCGATATTTTCCAGTTTGTGCAGCATATGCGTTTGCTGCAGCCTCTATCGCTCTACTATCCTGACCTACTGCATTTGCAACAGCTATAGTTCCATTCATGATACCTTTGTTATGAGTGACAGCCCTGTACACATCATTATCAGCAAACTCAAATGCAGAAATAATATCATCAACAATCTGCTCTCCGCCTACAGCTTCTTTTTCAAATATTGCTTTGGCTTTAACCATTCTTCTAGTGGAATAATTAGATAGTATTCTTAGTAATGCTCTACCGCCAGTAATTTTTTCAATTAAGGGAGAGACAGCTTCGCACATTGTATTTGTAATATTGGCACCCATGGCATCACCTACATCAATAAGTAATTCAACGATTAGCATTTTTCCAGAAGGTGTATTAACTTCTTTGTATGAAATTTCTTTTGCACCTTTGCCCATTTTAGACAAAGTATTGCTTTTTGAATTTGCTAGTTGGAGAATTTCATTTGTAGAATTTTTTATTTGTGATATAGCAGATGGAATATCTACATTTAACATTTGTATTTGACCAATACTAAAAGATTCATCAGCAGAAACTTTGAATCCTCCTTTAATTCGTGCAACTTTGGCTCCTTTTGATGCAGCAGCTATTACTGATGGTTCTTCAATTACCATAGGGACAACGTAATCTTTACCGTTAATCTTAAAGTTTGTAGCAATTCCTAATGGAAGTGAAAAAGTTCCAATTGCATTTTCAACCATTTTATCGGCTTTATCAAAAGAAATTCCCCCATTGTCATTTTGTAAAATTTCCAATTCCTCATTTGATAGATTTGCAAAATTGGCAACAACATCCAATCTTTCTTTTCTAGATTTTTCAAAGAATTTTGGAATTGATGAGTCAGGCATTTTATTTCAATATCCTCAATAATTTATCATCCATACTATCTGGAAATCCTTTTCCATCAGTATTTGAAGTAATTACATAAAGACTGCCATCAGGACCTTGCACTACATCACGTACACGACCTATACCACTAAGAATTGATTTTTGTGAACTCAATCCTTCTTCAAAATCCAATTGGTAGAGATTTGCAGCCCTCATAGAAGCCATAATGAATGAAGATTCAAAGTCTATTGAATCCCCAGAATAAAACAAGATGCCACCAGGTTCTATACTTGGATCATAGCAAAGAATAGCATCTTCAAAATCCTCATTGCCAGAGCACTGTTGTTCAGGCCAACCATAATTTTTTCCTGATAAAATTAGATTGATTTCATCATTTTTTTCGGGTCCTGATTCTGCGACAAACATATTTCCATCATCATCCCAAGTCATTCCTTGGGGATTTCTGTGTCCTAATGAATAGATTGGAGAATTAGGAAATGGATTATCATCAGGAAAAGTACCATCATCATTTAATCTTAAAATTTTTCCAGACAAAGAATTAAGATCTTGTGGCAGATGAGATGCATCAGAGACGGTACCTGTACCGATATACAATTTTTCATCAGGTCCAAATTTAATAAAACCACCATTTGTAAATGAAGAACCAGGAATTTTATCTAAAATAACTTCTGCATTTTGTAGTTTATTTTCTGATTCAGTAATTCTTAAAATCTTATTCCACAAATTTCCATCCTCATCATATGTCAAAAATACATACATGTAGTGATTGGAAGAAAAATTTGGATGTAATGTAATACCTAACAATCCACCATCAAAGACATCTGCACTACGCAATGTTGCCAATGGTGATTCTAACAAAGTGTTGTTTTGAATTACTTTGATTGTTCCATCTTTTTCAGTAACAAAAACTCTATCATTTGAAACAGCGATGGCACGAGGTTTATCGAGATTTTCAGCTAAAATAGTTACAAAATCATTTTCAGAATTTGAATTTGGAACAGGTAATGGAATTGGATCAGTTGGAGACGTTAAAACCAACACAGAAAATACAACAGCAACAGCAATTACAACAATTTGTATTTTTTTATCCACGAAAAGATGAGGGCTTGAAATCCTATTAATTACTTTCAAGAATTTGATAAAGCGTATATACGGCTCAACTTCATTTATTTTCAGCGGGGTGGGGAAGCCAGGTCATCCCGGCGGGCTCATAACCCGCAGTTCAGTAGTTCAAATCTACTCCCCGCTACTTATTTTCCATAAACACAAAACCATGAAATGGATTTATCAAATTTTGATGATTTGTTAACTGTTCCAATTCTCTGTAATGGCCTAGTTAGGTGTCTATGAGCAGAAATTATTGGAAGATAGAGTTGTTTTTTGATCTCTCTTGAAATTTCAGTAGATATTTTTTTAGAAGATTTTTTTCCACAACGAATGCACTGAAATCCTTGATTCAGACCCTTAGATTTCATTTTTTTATTACATTTTTTGCATTCAGGATTTGATAGTGTGGTATTTTTTACAAGTGAAATGACATCAACAAATTCTAAATTAATTATTCTAGGGAAATTTTTGGATGCTTTTCTCACCCCTCCGCCCACACAAATTTCATCTCCTTTTAACAAATGTGAAGCAATTGTAGTCATGCCAGTAGGTTTGTAAACACCACACCAAAATTCATGATTCTTTGAAATAATTTTAAAAAACACGTGACCTCCTTTTACAATTTTTGGCATGTTAGATACTACTCCAGAAATTTTTCCAGATGCATAAGGTTTCATGTTTTCAAAATTTAATTCATTTTCTAAATGATCACCAGTTCCTTGATTAGATTTGAATATCATGTAACCATCTAATTTTTCAGTTGTTTTTAGAATTTTAGTAGCATAAACTAAAGAATCTACATTTTCTCCTCTAACACCGTAGAAAACAGGATCTGGTCCATGAGGAGTAATCATAATTCTGCCTTTCTTAGTATCAAAACTATTAAACGTATTAGGAAAAGTTTTCTCCTGCATGTCTTTAACACTTTTAATAGAAATTTTTCTTTCTGTTCCAAACTTTGATTTTTTTCTATAACTCAATAGTTCTAATGTATGATCATCAAAATCATAACCTATTGCACCTATTGCACCAACCAACCCTTGACCATTTCCCTGATAATAGATTTCAAGATTATTTCTTTTAGCAAATGTTTTTGCATTATTTCGATTAATTAATTGCCATAAAGCTAATTTGCTAAATTTTGTAAATTGAATTGGAATTGTATCACTTTCAAAAAATACTAGTCCAGGATTTGCACCGTTTTTAATATCAGAATACTTTGAAACAAGATTTTTTATTTGATTTTTTATTTTAGATGGAGCTTTTGTCTTTATTTTAAAAGAAACCGCTCCATTTCCCCTTGTTTTCCAAGGAATATTAGGATTAAATCGAATTAATCGTGGAAAATCCAAAAATTCTATTTTTTGTTTTTGGAGTGAATCAACAATTTTGTAAGCAAGAAAGGTTGTACACATTCCTTTAGGAGAATCAGTATCATCAAATCCCACATTAAGTATAGTTTCCTTTTCCATGACTTGCTTTAACTAATCAGACATTTTTAGTTGTTGTAAGATACAGTTGATTTAAATTAATAACGTGTCATTCCAAGCTGAATTGATTATAATAGATGAAGCAAGAATTTTCAAAGAAATAGATGAAAAGAAACCAGCATCAGTTTCATTAAATGGTCCAGATGGCATGTTGCCTCAAGTTCAAGATATGGCAATTAAAATTTCAACAAAATATGAAATACCAGTATATGTTTTAGCAGATACCACATGGGGAACTTGTGATTTGAATACAACGGGTTCAAAAATATTAGGAGCAGAAATTCAATTTAATATTGGACATACGATCAATACAGAATCATTAGAAAAAAATTTAGTTTTAATTGATGCTTTTGATGATGTAGGGTTCGATAGTGTTGCAGAAAAATGTACAGATCTCTTAAAAGGAAAAATAATTTCACTAGTTACAGATAGTCAACATTTGCATCAAATGGATAGAGTTGAAAAAATTTTAACAAAAAATGGAATTAAAGTAAAAATTGGAAAGGGAAAAGGACAGTTAAATGATGGTCAAGTATTTGGTTGTGAATTTTATCCTGCAACAGAATTAAAAAAAGAAGTAGATGCCTACGTGTTTTTAGGACAAAGTAATTTTCATGCCGCAGGAATTGCATTATCAACAAATTTACCAACATTTGTTTTAGATCCTTATTTTAATGAAGTAAGAGAAGTGACAGAATTTGCACGCACATTAAAAAAGAAAGCGAGTCTAGCAATATTCAAAGCAGCAGAAGCAAAATCATTTGGAATAATCATCGGATTAAAGGAAGGACAACTATCAAAAGTATTTGGTTTGAAATTTAAAAAAGAATTAGAAAAAGAAGGAAAAGCAGTTCAGTTATTTGCACTTACTGATATTACAAACGAGCGATTAAACAATCTTAGAGGTATTGATGCTTTTATTCAAGTTGCATGCCCAAGAATTTCTACAGATAATCAGTTTGACAAGCCTGTTTTATCAACTCCGCAAGCAAATGCCCTACTCAAAGTTTTACGAAAAGAAAGCATTGATGAATATTTAGAAATTCCACATTGGTTGTAATTATAAAACTAATTTTTTAAATTTAGGATCATCTAATAATTTTTCAAATATTTTTGATTTTTTAGCTTTAATTTTGTATTGTATTCCTTGAGAAATAGCATGTTCAAGTAAATCTAATGCTTCTTCATTTTTGAACAACATTACAAAACTACATGATTTATCAAATAAAACATCTCCATTATCAGGATAATCATCTAAAATTTGATTGCAACATGTAATGGATTCATCAAAATTCCCCATTGAAAATAATATTCGCTCTTTATGGTATAGTGCAATGTTATATTTTGAATTATTATCCAGTATACTATTACAGATAGATAACGCATCAACAAATTTTCCTTGTTTTCGGAATGAGGAAATTTTGTTAACTAATAGTGAAAGATCGTCTGGAGAACTCTCTAAAGCAGTATCATAGCACTTCATTGCACCATCAAAATCTTTTAGTTTGCTGAGAGCATATCCTTTATTGTTAAGAGAGCTTACATGATTAGGATTTTCATCCAGAATTTTATCATAATATGAAATTGCATCATGTAGTTTACCTTGTAAAAATAATCGATTACCTTCATCTAAAATGGAGTTTGTTTTTGGATCGTCCATGTCATAAAGATCCTGGTTTGATTAGGATTTTTCCAAATAGTCCTTTACCTTTGAGCATTTTTGTATGGGCCTCTGCAGCTTTTTCTAAAGAATACACAGAATCAATTATAGATTTGATTTTACCTTGTGACATCCAATACAAACCTTGTTCTAATTCAGCTCTAGTTCCTTGAGTAGAGCCCAAAATATTGATTCCTTTGAAGAAAATATGACGTAAATCAGTCTTAGCATCATACCCTGTTGTTGCGCCAGTTGTTACAATAGTTCCACCATAGTTTAGCAATGTGAGTTCTTTATTCCAATGAGAACCACCAATATGTTCAAAGATAACATCAACACCAGGTACATCACCTAATGGTTTAGGAATTTTTTTAGCAATTGATCTTACTTCTTTATGCCAATCTTCTTTTCTATGATCTACAGCATAGTCAGCCCCAAGGTCTAAACATTTGTCTAGTTTGTCTGGACTAGCAGTAGTAATTACAGTACATCCAAAAAGTTTTGCAATTTGAATTCCATAATTTCCAACTCCTGAACTACCGCCCATTATCAAGACTACTTGTCCAGGTTGAATTTTTGCTCTACCAACTAACATATGCCATGATGTCAACAGAGTCATCGATGCAGCAGCGGCTTGATCATATGAAACTCCTTCTGGGATTTTTACAACGTTAACTTCTGGAAGATGTGTAAATTCACAATAGCCTCCCCAAAGTGGACCTGTTTCAAAACCCCAGATGGTTCGTTTTCTACAATCAAATTCTCGACCACCAGTACATGCCTTACAAACTCTACAAGACATATTTCCATGTGAGACAACCCTGTCGCCAATTTTGATAGTTTTAACATCACTGCCAATAGCTGTTACTTCACCAGCAGCATCAGTTCCAGAAATATGAGGTAATGGAATTGCTAATGGTTTACCCCTCATCCCCCAAATATCATCATAATTTAGAGCAGCAGTTTTCACTTTAATTATAACTTCATTAGATTTTGGTTCAGGTATTGGAATTTCTTTAATTTTTAAAATTTTAGAAAAATCATCATCATCTGTATATTGTTCATAAACTAGGGCTTTCATGATTTTCATCTAATTTTTAAAGATATATGATTTATCAAGATCCATTAAACCACAAACAATTATAATCATAAAAGCAAAATTCTCAATATGTCTGAAAATGCAACATTTCCAGGAGACAAAATAGCATCTATTGAGGAATATGAGGCAGGTCATAATGCTTTTGACGATGGAGATATGGTTAGAGCAGCAGCAATCGGAGAAAAAGACATTGACAAGACATCACGAACTGTAAGTGTAAAACATCCAAAACTTTTATCCATTCCCAAAGTCGGAGATATTATTATTGGAACAGTAGCTGCAGTTATGTCATCAATGATAGCAGTTTCAATTGATTACATTAATGGAAAACCCACCACATCTAAAGTTGAATGTATTTGTGGAACACGAAATTTAAGAATAAGAAATGTTGCACTAGTCAATGACATAGTTACACTAAAAATTCTTAATCATCTTAATGGCACTATTCATGCAGGAATTAGTGAACCAAACTTAGGAATATTGTTTACAAAATGTAGAAAATGTGGTAGTAAAGTTATTCCAATGCGCGATGCAATAAAATGTACAGAGTGTGGATGGATTGATGAGAGAAAACTTTCTGCAAATTTTGGAAATAGTGACTTCGTAAATTTACGAGTTTAAGAAATGATTCATGTTTCGTTCCAGGGTGAACGAGGTGCATATAGTGAAGCTGCAGCAAAATCATTTTTCAGCAAACAAATTGAAACAATCCCCCTTTCAACATTTGCTGAAGTATTAGATAACACTACCAACAACAAATCACAGTATGCAATTTTACCAGTTGAAAATTCTTTGGAAGGAAGTGTAGGTGAAAGTTATGATGTGTTATATTCTACATCTCTAAATGTAACAGGTGAAATTTACCATAGGATTGAACATTGTTTAATTGGAACTGGTAATATTGATGAAATAGATACAGTATATTCACATCCACAAGCTTTAGGTCAATGTAGAAAATTTATTGAAAAACATAACATGAAAACAATTCCTGCATATGATACGGCAGGAAGTGTAAAGATGGTTCAAGAACTAAACAAAGGAAATTATGCGTGTATTGCCAGTAAAGATGCTGCAGAAATATATGAAATGCCAATTATTTTAGATAACATTGCAAATAATCTGAATAATTACACAAGGTTTTTGATTCTATCAAAAGAAAATAATTCTGAAACAGGTAATGACAAAACATCAATAATCTTTTCAATAAAACATGAACCAGGCTCGCTATATAGAATAATAGAGAATTTTAACAAAAATAATGTCAATCTAACAAAAATTGAATCAAGACCTACTAAATCAAATACTTGGGAATATAATTTCTATGTGGATTTTGAAGGACATCAAAATAATTCTAAAATTTCAGAAATGTTAGAGAAAATAAAACAAGAAACATTATTTATGAAAATTTTAGGTTCTTATCCTTCTGCAAAATTAAACTAAAATCCTTTAGGCTTTCTTAATGTAAAGCCCATACTAAATCCAATAATTACCATTCCAGAGGTAATCACCATAAGATCAAAAGTAAACCAAATTGGATCGGAACTTCGAATTAACTCTCCAGTGATTGATAATTCAGTATTGCCAGTATTTTGAATCATAATTTTTGATTCTCCGTCAGCCAAATGAATCCAAGATAAATTTAATTCTTTTTTGTACGAGGTTTTTGGAATTTGCAATCCATCTGCAGGACTTGCAAGTTTCAGATCAAAAGCATCACCTGTAATCTTCATGGATTGAGGTGTATGATTTGGAGCTGGAATTGTGTATGACATTGGATCACCTAATCCTACTACATAATCTTCATGAATAGTAATTGTTCCAATATGTGAAAGTAAAGAATATCCCCCTATTGCAATAATTGCACTTCCAACTACTAATCCAATAATAGTTCTTTTAGAAAGCATGATGAAATTACTCTTGATACTGTTTAAAAAATTATCTACATACAGCAATTTGAGGCTAAAGATAAGAATAAGACTAATTTTTCAATGTTTTATTAAAATCCCTTAATCATTTCAAGTAAAACTTTACTTTGATGGATAGCATTTTCAGGATAACAGTTTAGCATCCATCCATTACTAATTTGATCAAATCCCATATTTTTACAATTTGTATCATATTCTAAAGGACTATTATCAAATTTCCAATTAAATCCATTAATTATTTCAAGTTCAGGAAAGTTATGACCTCTTAGAAGAGTTATGGAATTACTACTGTAATCTATTTTGACTTCAGCATATAGTGCATTTGGATAAAGATAGATCACTTTTGGGTGATTGGTAATAGCATCAAATTCTTTTTTAGTCACATATTCATTATGCAACAAAATTACTTTATCATATTTTTTAAGAATATCAGAATTTTGATCCACATCGATGTCAGAAATCATTTCATATCCTAACAAACTTAACACTTGAAATCCATTACCACTTGAAACAAAATCTAGAGGGTATTCTTTTTGAATTTCAATTGTAAGGCATTCTTTATCACATTCTCCTCTATAATAGGTGTAAAATCCAGGTTCATTGTAAGCTGCTGCAGTAAATATATGAAAGATTACAACAGTACTCTCATCATACACATAACTCAATTTTTCATAAAGTTCATTATTTGCAGAATTTAATTCAAATTTTACATCATTCCATGTCTTTTTTCCATTTTTAATTTCAAAATTTTCTTCAAATCCATATATGTTGAAAAGTGAATTTATATCCAATTTTGTTTTTTTTATTTCATTTGGAGATTGTGTATTATTTTCAGATTGGATTTGTAAAAAAAATACAACTCCAATTATGAATATTATAATCACGATAAAGGAAACAAGAAATTTTATTTTCATATTATTTCAATCAAAATACAATTGATTTGGATTCATCACATCAAAGAAACGTCATGAGGTTGACTTTCTGCAAATCCTGCTCTTGACATTTTGATAAATTCTGCATTTTCTTGCATTTGAGGTATCGTATGAGCTCCACAGTAACTCAATCCAGAGCGTACACCGCCAGTTAGTTGTTTTAGAATGTCAGTCACAGTTCCTTTGTATGGAACCATTGCTTCAACTCCTTCTGCAACATAGTCATTAAGATCATCATCAAGGGATATCAAGCCTGTTTCTTTGGATTTTCTTCCTATGGATGCGGCTAATGATGCCATTCCACGATAAACTTTGAATCGTTTTCCATTTTTAGTTAAAACTGTACCAGGAGATTCATCAGTTCCACCAAGCATACTACCAACCATAACAGTTGAGGCACCAGCAGCCAAAGCTTTGGTTGCATCACCTGAAGTTCTTGTTCCACCATCAGAAATTATTGGAATACCATAATCTTTACTAATTTTAGCACAATCCATTACTGCAGTTAATTGAGGAACACCTGAGCCAGTGATTACTCTAGTAATACAAATTGAACCAGAACCAACACCTACCTTTACAGCATCTACACCTGCTTTAATCAAATCTTCAGCTCCTTGAGCAGTTGCAACATTTCCTGCAATTAATTCACAATTTGGAAATGCTTTTTTGATATTCCTAACTGTACTGATTGCATTTTCACTATGCCCATGAGCAATATCAACTACAAGAACATCTACTCCTGCATCTAAAAGAGATTCACTTCTTTCTAAAAAATCACCTTTAACTCCAACTGCTGCACCAACTAGCGGTCTACCTTTCTTATCTTTAGATGCATTTGGGAAATTTGCATTATTTGTGATGTCTTTACTCGTAATCAAACCTTTGATAATTCCTGAATCATCGACAATAGGTAATTTTTCAATTCTGTGTTTATGTAAAATTTCTTTAGATTCTTCTAAAGTAACTCCCATTTTTGCAGTAACCACATCCTTAGTCATTACATCTTCAATTTTACTAGATTTATTTGCAAATAACAAATCTCGTTCAGTTAGAATTCCTATTAATTTTGAATTAGAATCAACAACTAAGAGGCCTGAAATATCTTTATCGTGTGCATAATCTAAAGCATTTTCAATGGACTTGTCAGCAGATATGAAATAAGGATTTTCAATCATTACACTACCAGAACGTTTTACTTTTAGAACTTCATTTGCTTGCTCTTTTATTGTCAAAAATCTATGAATAATTCCAATTCCTCCTGCACGAGCCATTGTTCCAGCCATTAAAGATTCAGTAACAGTATCCATATTTGCACTCACAAAAGGAATGTTAATTGAAATATTTCGAGATAATTTTGTAGTTAGATCTGTCTGGCTTCTACTAGTAATATCTGAATATTTGGGTACAAGAAGAACGTCGTCAAATGTTAATCCTTCTTTGAATTCCAATGAAACCTTGTTAAGAAAGTAAAATATTGATTATAAGCCTTTGTGTTATTTTGATAATTTAGAAGCGATCGTTACTGCATCTTTAGTTGCCTCTACATTGTGAGTACGAATAATATCAGCTCCATTCATGACAGAAATAGTTTCTGCAGCAATTGAACCAAATAACCGATCATTTGTATTTTCTTTTCCCAAAATTTTTCCTATGAATGATTTATTTGATACTGAGATTAAAATAGGAAAATTCTGTTTTATAGAATTTAGATTTTTTAATACAGATAGATCTCGTTCTAGCCAATCAGATTTGATTTTTGTAAAAAATGGCCCCTTACCAGTTTTTCTAAAAAATCCAATAGCAGGATCTAATACAATTTTTTCAAAAGAGATATTGGATTGTTTTGCTATCTTTAAGCTATCTTTGAGTAGTCTTTTAGTTTGAGTTATTGAATTACCAATGACAACTTTTTGATCATACGCACATAAAATCAAAGAAGGAGTGAATTCTGAAATAACATTTTGCATTTTTTTATCATATTTTAATCCAGAAATATCATTGATTATTTCAACGCCATATTCTAAAGCATCTTTTGCAACTTTTGCTCTACACGTATCAACGGATATCGGTAGATTTGTAAAATTTTGAATTATTTTAATTGCATTTAGAATTCTTTTTGATTCTGTTTGTTCTGAAATTAAGGTAGAAAGGTATGGTGCCGTAGACATGCCTCCAACATCTATAAAATCTGCACCTTGATCTTCCATTAATTTAGCAGTATTTTTTATGAGAGTTTTACTAGTATTAACAGACTTTTTGTGAAATGATTCAGGACTAGTATTTAGAATTCCCATAATTCGAACAGGGTTCTTTCCACCTACACTCACATTACCAATTTTTGCCACATGGTTTATCAAATCTAATGCAATTTGAGTGATATGATGATCTTAGGTTGGAAAAAGAGGTATTCGGATATTTTAAAAGAATTCAAGTATAGTGAAAAAAAAGATAAAGAATCATCTATTCTTTTAAATTCAATTTTAAAAAAATCTGACGTCAACAAAAAAATTTCAAAGTTAATCAAAGGAAAAACAGTTTTAGTCATAGGCTCTGGGCCATCTTTGTCATATGCTATTCCAAAATTAAAAAATTATAAAAAAATTGTAAAAATTGCTGCAGACAGTTCAATAAAACCACTTGTAGAAAATGGAATAATTCCAGATATCATTGTCACGGATTTAGATGGAGATGAAAAGGTATTAGAAAAAATTGGAAAGACAAATTCAATTTTTGTTGTACATGCACATGGAGATAACATAGAAAAACTAGAATTTGTTAAAAAATTTAAAAATTGTATTGGAACAACACAATCAACCTCATTTAGTAAAATTGAAAATTTCGGAGGTTTTACAGATGGAGATAGAGGAGTTTTTCTAGCAAATCATTTTCAAGCAAAAAAAATTATTCTGTTTGGAATGGACTTTGGAAAAAGAATAGGGAAATTTTCAGAAACCAAGAGATCAGAAAGGAAGATAAAATTGAAGAAATTAAGAAAAGGTGAATCTCTTTTAAAATGGCTAGCAACCTTTACAAAATCAGAATTATTTACCACTTCAAAATCAATTAAAGGATTTAAAAAAATATCATTCAAAGAGCTGGATATTATAATTACCTAGAATGCATTTAATACCCATTCATGATTAATCAAATTATGAAATTCTCAGAGGAGCAAGTGAAAGAAATTGTTGCCTTGAAAGAAAGTTTGATCGAACAAATTAACAAACATCAGGAAGGGATTGAAATGTTAGAGGGAAATATCACAGTTTTGGACCTGTTTTTAAAAGGCTCTAGTTTTACAAAAGCTTCTCAGTTAGAAATAAAAAAAGATGAAGAAGTTAAACCAGAGATCATAGAAAAACCTGTGGAAAATTCAATTCCAATCAAAAGAGTCAATGATGGTAAAATTATTGCCAAAGCATTTGTTACACCAGATCAAGTTTCCATAGTTTTAGATAATGAGATTGCAGTCAATGCAGATACTCCACCTTTCAAATCATTCTTCTTAGATAGAATAATTGGAGAAATGAAAAAGAAAGATGCAGTGGAAGCAGAGAATGGGAAAATCCAAAAAGAGTCAGTTATTGATTATATTATTAACAAAAACGGGGTAAACATTAGAGAAATTATAATTAAAAACTATAGACAAAAAGAAAGAGTAAACGAGTTAATTAGCACAGCAGGATGGTCATTAACCAGAATGCTTGAAAATGTAAACAAGTGATATCATGGATAAAATTGTAGTTTTAGATTTTGGATCACAATACAGTCATTTGATTTGTAGAAGAATTAGAGAATTTTCTGTGTATGCAGAGCTTGTTCCATATAATATCAGCTATGATGAATTACAAAAGCTAAATCCTACAGGAATAATTTTTTCAGGTGGTCCATCAAGTGTTTATAATTCAGACGCTCCAATTCCAGAAAATAAAATTTATGATATGGGTTTACCTTTACTTGGGATTTGTTATGGTCATCAATTAATTGTTAACAAGTATGGAGGAAAAGTAAAAAGAGCAAACAAGGAATATGGTTCATCATTACTAACAATCGATAGTGATAAAGATCTTTTGAGTGGGATTGGAGAATCAGTTAGAGCATGGATGAGTCATGGTGATGAAGCAGAACAAATTCCTGAAGGTTTCAAAGTGATAGGACATACTGAAGGTGCAAAAGCAGCTGCAATTGCATCAGAAGAAAAATCAATCTATGGAATTCAATTTCATCCTGAAGTGATGCATACAGAACAAGGTACAGAAATCCTAAAGAATTTTGTTTTGAAGGTTTGTGGTGCAAAACAAGATTGGACTATGGAGAGTTTTATCGATACAGCAGTTGAGAAAATTTCAAAGATTGAGGGAAATGTGCTTTGCGGAGTAAGTGGAGGTATAGATTCAACTGTTGTTGCATTACTAATTCATAAAGCAATTGGAGATAGGCTAAAGTGTATTTTTGTAAATAATGGATTGTTACGATTAAACGAAGAAAAAGAGATTGAAGACATGTTCAAAGATAATTTCAAAGTAGATTTTACTTCAATTAATGCTGCTGATCAATTTCTTGGAAAACTCAAAGGAGTAGAGGACCCTGAAAAGAAAAGAATGATTGTGGGGGAGGAATTTGTTCATGTCTTTACTGATTTTGCTAAAGGTAGTGGTCCTTTCAAATGGTTAGCTCAGGGTACACTATATCCAGATGTAATTGAAAGTGGCGTATCAAAAGGACCTGCAGCAGTAATCAAATCTCATCATAATGTAGGTGGATTACCTGATTGGCTTGATTTAGAAATTTTAGAACCGTTAAGAGAATTATATAAAGACGAAGTAAGAAAAATTGCAAAAATTCTTCAAGTTCCAGAAAAACTTTTCATGAGACATCCATTTCCAGGTCCAGGATTATCAGTTAGAATAATTGGAGAAGTTACTCCAACAAAACTTGAGATTTGTAAAGTTGCAAGCAAAATTGTAGAAGAAGAGTTGATGAAAGCAGGTTTGTATGAAAAAGTATGGCAAGCATATGCTGCAATAGGTGATGACAGAGCAGTAGGAGTTGTCGGAGATGAACGCAGATATGGAAATATAGTCATGATCAGAGTTGTAGATTCAGTTGATGCAATGACTGCAGATTGGACAAGATTGCCACATGGATTGTTAGAAAAAATGAGTAACAGAATAACAAATGAGATTGAAGACGTAACTTGGGTTACCTATACCATTTCAAGTAAACCACCTGCAACCATTGAGCCCCAATAGTGATAAAAATGGAATATGAAAAAATTTGTGAAATGATTTTAGAATGTGATAAAAATATTCGATATGTTGGCATCTATGATTATGGAGAACTTTATGACAAAATGCGACCAGGATTAAAAAGTCATTTATCAAGAGAAGAAACAGAGGTGTCTTTATCTCAAGCAGTTTATCGTTGGTCTACACGTAAAAAAACAGCAGATAAAATTGGAAAGCCAGTTTATGCACTAGCAAAATATGAAAAAATTTATCGAGTAACGGTTCCAATCGGAGGAGCAGGATTAATTTTGATTAGTATTGAATTAGATTCAGATGTAAATAATATTGTAGAAAAAATTTTAACAGTTAAAAATCAACATTCTTCATAATTTTGAATTAGTATGAATTTTCATGTTTTTGACACATATGTAAAGGCAAAAGATGGACATACAATGCATTTTGATGTTGTCACAGATACAAGCGATATAGAAAAAGCAATTTTGTTTGCAAAAGAATGGTTGAAATCAATTGGAGAAAAGTCATCTACAGTAACTGTAAATGAATGTAAATTTTGCCATACACAAACAGTTCCAGAAGATATTGAGATTGAAATTATGACTGACGGGTACTCTATTTCAAAGATGGAAGGATGTCCAAATTAAAGCATGCATGCGCCAAAAACACCTGCGGAATCACCCAATTCATTTTTTAAAATAGGCGTATCAACTAAATCAGAAAACACTTTACTGTAAACAGATTCTTTTCCCTCAGTATATAAAAAATCAATGTTTGATAAACCACCGCCTAAAATAATTGCATCAGGATCCAATATGTCAATGACATTTGCAAGACCATATCCAAAATTTTCTAGAAATTCGACTTTCCATTTTTTACCATATTCATTGTCGATATTAGGAAGAATTTCCTTAAGAGATTGAGATTTTCCAGAAAGTTCCTTCCAATGATTTTCAAGTGCAGGACCACTAATGTAAGTCTCCACACAACCATATTTGCCACAATAACAAGGATTACCATTACGATGAAGTGTATGATGTCCCCATTCACCTCCAATGTTTGTTCTTCCAGAATGAAGTTTTTTATTAATCACAATCCCCCCACCTACACCAGTGCCAAGAATGACACCAAAAATTAAATCAAAATTAATTCCAGCACCCAATGTTGCTTCAGCCATTGCAAAACAATTTGCATCATTTTCTATAGATATTTTCTTTCCAAGTTTATTTTCTAAATCTTCTTTTAATGATTTGTCAATGAGACATTGTGTATTACTATTTTTAATTAATCCAGTTTGTTTTGAAATCGCCCCAGGTGTACAAACTCCTAATGAAAAATCAGATACATTTTTGGAAATGTCTAAAACTAAAGATGAGATGGAATCTATAATTTTTTGATAATTATTTTGAGGTGTGGGAATTCTTTTTCTTTCAATGACGCTAAAATTTTCATCTAGTAAAACTGCTTCAGTTTTAGTGCCACCTAAATCAACACCAAGTTTGTACATCAATTATAAGATTAGAACACTTAGGCTTTAACTAAAATTTTATCCCATGCCGCCAGGAGCACCAGACACAGCAATAACATCATCAATTCTAAGAATCATGCATGCTGCTTCTGTAGCAGATTTGATTATCTGTTCTTTTACGACAATTGGTTCTACAACATTAATTGCCATCATATCTGCAATCTTCATATTTCTGGCATCAATACCGGTCCATTTTTGACCTTGATTTTGTTTTGCTCTAAGATTAGCCATAGTATCAATTGGATCCATTCCTGCGTTTTCAGCAATAGTAAGTGGGATTGTTTCTAATGCTTCAGCGTATTTTTTAATTGCAAGTTGTTCTCTTCCATCAAAATTATCAGCCCATTCTTTGAGTACTGAGGCTGCAAATGCTTCAGGTGCACCGCCACCAGCTACAATTGCTGGTTTTTCCATTACATCTTTTACAACCATTAAAGAATCATGAATTGAACGATCAACTTCGTCAATTACTCTTTGTGTACCACCACGAATTAACATTGTAACTGATTGTGGATGTTTACATCCTTCAATGAAAACCCATTTGTCAGATTCGACTTTCTTTTGCTGAACCAAATCTGCAATACCAAGATCATTTTCTGAAAGATCATCAAGATTACTAATCACACGTCCGCCTGTGGCTTTAGAAAGTTTAATCATGTCACTTTCTTTGACACGACGTACTGCCATAATACCATATTTTGCAAGATAGTGTTGTGAAATATCATCAATTCCTTTTTGACAAATTAGGACATTAACTCCTACATCGTGTAATTTATCAACCATAGATTTTAACATTCTATTTTCTTCTTCTAAGAACATCTGCATTTGTGTCGGGTCAGTAATTCTAATTTCTGCGCTTAATTCAGTTTTTTCAATTTCTAATGCTGAATTAAGTAATGCTATTTTTGCATGTTCAATTTTTGTAGGCATTCCACTATGAACGACTTCTTTATCTAAAACAATTCCTTTTATGATTTGTGTATCATCAATTGAAGCACCAGATTTCTTTTCTACTTTAATATTTTCAAGGTCAACAGAATAAGTATCACCTTTCTTTATTGCAATGCTAAGAATAGCATCAACTACAATTTTAGAAAGTAATGTACTGTCTTCAGAAATTAATTTTGATTGCATACTTGTTGTAGCGATTTTTATTAAAGATGCTCTATCATCAGGTTGAATTTTCTTTGCCAAGTCTGAGTAAATTTCAAGTGTTTTATCGGCTGCAGCCTGGTATCCATCAATAATAGTTGAAGAATGAACATCTTTGTTGAGAAGATCTTCTGCTCTTGCTAATAATGCACCTCCGAAAATTACAGAAGATGTTGTACCATCTCCTACTTCATTATCTACAGTTTTAGCAATTTCAACCATCATTTTTGCTGCTGGATGCTGAACATCAATTTCTTTAAGAATTGTTGCACCATCATTTGTAATAGTTACATCACCTAAGGAATCAACTAACATTTTATCAAGACCTCTAGGGCCAAGACTGCTTCTAACTAATTGTGCAACTAGTTTTGCTGCAGCAATATTATTTTGTTGAGCATCTTTGCCTTTTTGTTGTAATGCGCTCTCTTTGAGAACTAAAACCGGTCCATTTGGTCCTTGTTGAATTGATGCCATTTAGATTCAGCTTCAATCCACTGAATCCCCCTTTTTAACATTTACTTAGTAGATCGGTGAAATGTAAATGCGTTTTTTTACATCAACAATTCCACCAGAAAGAATTCTAACAGATGGCAGAGCCAAAAAAGGCAAGAATAATGGAATTAAGTGTGGTCTAGAAAATTTAGAACCTGAATCAACAATAGTATTATTAATTTTTTCAAAATTGGATGAAACTTTTTCAAAAGAATCTGTAGAAACGATACCACCAAACTGCAAAGGTAGTGAAGCAATAGTTTTCCCAGATTTGACTACAACAAGACCTCCTTGATTCTTGATGAGATGATTAGAAGCAACTGCCATATCAGAATCATTTGAGCCAATTACGATCATGTCATTTTCATGGAAACTCCATGTCGAAGCAAAAGCACCGATGTCTGCACCAAAATTTTCAAGAAATCCTATAGAATGCTTTTGGGTTCCATGAATTCTATCAAACGCTGCAACTTTCCAAATATCAGAATCTAATGAAGCAGAAACATGACCATCTTTAGAATGAAGTTCGGCAGAGCCTATCTTAGTAATAATTTCAGTTTGCATATAGATGGTATTTGCAATAACATCTTTCTTTTTTGATTTTATAACAAAGTCGTTTTCAGAGAATTTTTTTAATTTTACAGTTTTTTTAATCCAAGGTGAAATTATTTTTTTCTTGATTAATGTAACTATTTGTCCATTAGATACTACAAGTTTGCCCCCAACAAAGACTTTGTTTGGTTTGAATGATTTTAAATCATCAAAAATTAAAATATCTGCTAATTTTCCAGGAGCAATGCCACCAAGATCTTTTCCCATGTTATAATAATCAAAATTATTCTTTGACGCCATAGTAACTGCATCTATTGGTTTTAGACCAAGTTTGATTGATTCTCTTATACAGTGATCTATATGACCAAATTTAGTCATATCAAGCGGATCAAGACCGTCAGAACAAAACATTAATCGATTAAGATATGTCCCATGAGACAAAACATGTGGGATTATTTCCTTCAAATCACGTCTAATAGAACCCTCTCTGATCATTATCCACATTCCAAGACGTAATCTTTCTAAAACTTGATCAAAATTAATTGGTTCATGACAAGATAGGATTCCAGATGAGACGTATGCATTAAGTTTTTTCTCACTTGCACCAGCAGTATGTCCATTGATTATACAATCACATTCTAACATGGATGAAAGTGATTTCATTGTTTTTGGTTCACGTGAAGTAACTTTGGTCCAAGAAAAAACTTCACCTAATCCCAGTACATGTGGATGTTTTACTGCAAATTTTTCTTGTGATAATGATAATGATTTGCTACTACTAAATTTTGCATCTACTGGTAGACCCCCTGGAACTACTTGAAAAATTCGGATTGGAAGATTCTCACCAAGTTTTAAAAATTCTTGAAAGCCACGATATCCTGCTACACTTACAATATCAATAGGATCAGAAAATAGAGATGTTACACCACAAAGTAGAGCCTTTTTTGCAAATTCAGATGGTAAAACAAATTGATCAATATGTAAATGCGGATCTGCAAAACCAGGACTAACATATTTTCCATGTACATCAATTACAATAGTTTTTGAACCAACAGTATGTGTAGCATCTGGACCAACATACGCAATTCTATCATTGACAATAGCAATCTGAATTTCTGGAATTATTTCCCGAGTATAGACAGACAGTAAATTGCAATTTTTTAAAATCAGATCGGCTTTCTTATCACCCATTGCTACAGAGTTAAGAGACAAGATCGAATTTGCTAGGCTCGAAGTCACTTCTTTTAATTAGGTTTTGCGCCTATTATAGATTCAATGCTTAAATTACGGTTGGGGAGGTTTTGTTGATATGAACATCCCTAAGGTGATCAGAAAGTTTTGTGCAAAATGTAATGCACATACTGAACAAAAGATCTCCATTTACAAGGCTGGAAAAAGACGCGGTTCTGCTGCTGGTGAGCGTAGACACGCAGAACGTAAAAAGGGATATGGTGGACAAAAATTCCCAAAATTAGCAAAACCAGCCAAAGTTACTAAAAAAGTTACTCCTATTATGACATGTACTGTTTGTAAAAAGAAATACAATAAAAAAGGCGTTAGAATTAAGAAATTTGAGTTGATAGCAGCATGAAGAAAGATCATATTGAAATTCCGAAACCATCTAGCAAGTTTCAAAAAGTCAATTGTAATGAATGTGGTGAGCTACAAATAATGTATTCACATGCATCGACAAAAGTCGCATGTAATTCCTGTGGAAATACTATTTCAGAGCCAACTGGATCAAAAGCCATAATTAATGGTAAGATCTCAGGCAGTGCTGAGTAATTCATAATCTTGTTTAGAATTTAGATTAAATGCAATTCTCTTATCATCAATTATGATATAATTTTCAATCAAATTTTCCAGAGAAGAAATTTTTTCTGAATTAACCAAAGAAATTCCAGTGTAATGACATGTTTGACCATTAAAATCAACAGAGAAATCAGACTCTAGACCAAGAGTGGTTAAAAATTTGTTAGTCACAAGAATACTAGTCCAAGTTTTTTTAGGATCAAATTGATTAATTATTGTTTTAATTATGTCTTCATCAAGCAATGGTAAATCACCAGAAGTAACTAAAACATAATCATGAATAGTTTTTAGTGTTGAATTTAGATCTTCCACATAACCAATTCCTGAAGTATCAAATGTATCAACACCATTTTCTTCTAATAGTTTTTTTGTTTTAGGAGAATTGCAACTGGTAACAGCTAGAATTTTTGAAAAAGATTTTGAGTTTTTTAATGAATCAATCACATGGAGAATTACAGGTTTTTTATATTGGAGTAATAATTTTTCGTCATCTAAATTCATTCTAGTGCCTTTACCACCAGCCATAACAAGTCCAATCATATTGAAACAAACACCATCAAAGAAGCTAATCGAGTGAATTCGTTAGTGGCTCCTAGTACATCACCAGTAATTCCACCAAAACTACGAGTGGATAAAGCTAAGAGAAACATAGTCAAAACAATAGTCACACCAAGCATTACCAAACCCGTAGTTTCACCAATTAGGATTACAGGAATAAGCATGATGAGAAATGCAGCTGAAATCTTTTTCTTGTCTTTCATAAATTCAACAAACGGGGAATTTGAGCCTAATGAAGCTGATTTACCTAAACTAGCCATCAAAACCATTGAAAATTTTGCTAAGATTTCACTAATCAAAATTGCCTTAAACAAATCAAATCCACTTGTAAGAGAAATGGTAATTATCAAGCCAATAATGTACAACACAATTGTAACAATGCCTGCTGAACCAGTAGAAAGATCTTTCATAGCTTTGAGTTTTTTGTCTTTTGAACCTTTTACCATCAATCCATCTGCAAAATCAGCCAAACCATCTGCATGATGTATTCCAGTAACTATTGCAATTGATGCAACAACTAACAAGCTGACTAACAAGGGTTCTAAAAAGAAAGATAATCCAAAACCTAATGAACCAATTAAAAGCCCAATAGCAATTCCAACGATAGGGAACAGGAACATGTATTTTGCAATATTATCTAACGAAGCATTTGATGATGGAATTATTGTTAAAAATGAAAAAACAGATCCGATTTCTTTAAACATGTATCCACCATCCTACAAAAGATAAAATAGAAATTATCGGAATAATAATTATTCCAAAGAAAAGTACTGAAGTAAGTTTCATTATAGATATTGCAGAATGTACATGTTCTTTTGTCAAAATGGTTTCACCGTCACCTAGTTTGTAATGATTAATTTTTTCAAATTTTGTTTCTAAAGCTCCCGCTAAAGCAGCCATAGGATATCCAGCATTAGGACTTTCAGTTTTTTTGCCATCTCTGATCATTATTTTGTAGGATTCTTTCCAATTGTCATGTAAAATAGCAGCAGAAATGATCATTATCAATCCTGTCAGTCTAGATGGAATATAATTTAGAATACTATCACAGGTTGCTGCAAACCAACCAACATTTTTGAAAATATCAGTCTTGTATCCAATCATTGAATCTGCGGTATTAATCACACGATATACAAATGCTCCAGGCAATCCAAAAAGAGCATAATAAAACAAGGGTCCAGTAATTCCATCAACTGTATTTTCACTTATGCTTTCAAGTACACCTGAAAGTACATGATTTTTGTCTAAATTCGCGGTATTTCGTTTAACAATCATAGATAGATGGTTTCTTGCCATATCGAGATTTTCCTCATCCAATGATTCCAAAACAGATTTTGCATGTTTTTCCATTCCATGAATAGCGATTGTAGTTTTTAGTAATAGTCCACCAATAATTACAGAAACAATCAATGAAACATAGTCAATAGTTATCAAAGTTATTCCGATATTTAATGCAAAAAGTAGTAAAATTACCAAACCAGAAGTAATTGTAACAATACAAACACCACCAAATTTTTCTATTGTAGGATGTTCATTTTTTGCTATT